>JACDAZ010000304.1 GCA_013695175.1 Flavisolibacter sp.
CGCAGGATAAGAGGAGAAACACCACTTGTTTTGGAAGAAGCACAATTGCTTTGCCAGCATTTTGATATTTCATTAGACCATTTTTTAAATATTAGAAATCCCGGAGTTGTATTTTATACCACCAATCTAAATAATGATGCATATAGCTTTGAAAAATATCTTACAGATATTTTAAATAATTTAAAACTTATTGCTTCTTTTAAGCAAAAAGATATTGTTTACCTCACCAAGGATACGCCTTTGTTTTATGACTTTATATCCAGGCCCACTTTTGCGTTTCACTATTTTTTTTGGATGAAATCAATTATGCAGCATCCTGATTTTGTTTCTGCTAAATTTTCTATGGATTTCCTAACTCCTTCAATAGAAAAGCTGGGTGAAGAAATATTACGTACGTATTGCAATATCCCGTCAACAGAAATATGGAATACAGAGTGCGTAAACAGCACTATCTCACAAATTGAATATTACCGTGAAGCCGGTTATTTTAATTCCAATGAAGATGTAAAACTGGTTTATAATTCATTAATAGAAACTATTGAACACCTGAGAATGCAGGCAGAACTGGGAAGCAAGTTTTACCCTGGAGAAAACCCCGATTTTAAGAAAACCAATTTTACATTTTTTTACAATAGAATTGTACTGGGTGATAATACTATACTGGTAACTATAGACGGCAAAAAAGTAGTTTACTTAAATTATGAAGTACTGAATTATATGCGTACTGAAAATGAATCCTTTTGTAATGATATTCACCAAAAACTTCTGAACCTTATTAAAAGGGCAACCATGATCTCTAATGTAGGTGAAAAACAAAGAAATGTATTTTTTAATGCACTACTCAGGAAAATACCACTGAAACAATTTGAGAACATAAAAAATTAATATGAGTACGGCCGAATTGCAAATACAAATATTTCAACATTTAAAAACAAAGCTTCCACAAGACAAATCTGTAGTGGATGAATTAGCTACTATACTGGATGTAAGTACGGACAGTGCCTACAGGAGAATAAGAGGAGAAAAGCTTTTAACTATAGATGAACTTCATAAATTAGCAATACACTTTCAGTTATCCGTAGACCAGTTATTTGGTATTCAATCTGATGGATTTTTGTTTGCAGGTAAATTTTTAAGCCATTTAAATTTTCAGTTTGATGCCTACCTGGCTTCCATTTTATTTCAAATGAAATACATCAATACTTTTAAAGAAAAAAAGATCTATTGGCTTTGTAAGGATATTCCGCCACTTTATCATTTCCATTCCCGTGAAATTGCTGCATACAAACATTATGTGTGGATGAAAGGCATAGTTGATGCTCCTGAATTCGCCCGAAAAAAATTTAGTTTAAAAGACTACCCTGATGAATTTTTTGAATCAGGTAGAAAAAGCATGGAACTGTATTCAAAAATAAATTCAGTTGAAATTTGGAATTTTGAAAGTATTAATAGTACAATCAGGCAAATTGATTTTTATCATGACATGAATGCCTTTGAAGATGAAAATGAAGTTATATTAATATATGAAGCATTAGAAAATTTAATGTTGCATTTAGATAGACAAGCAGCCTTGGGTTACAAATTCATAGCTGAAGACGGAGAAAAAGTTGCAGGCGGGACATATGAAATGTATTTAAATGAAATTATCATAGGAGATAATTCCATCCTGGCTGTATTAGATGGAACTAAAGCAGGTTTTATTATTCATACCGTTATGAATATCATGATGACCAGGGACATTAGATTTTGTCAGAATCTTTATGAATCTATGCAAAATGTAATGAGAAAATCAACTTTAATCAGTAGTGTAAGTGAAAGAGAACGTTCTCGTTTTTTTAAACATTTTCATAATAGAATTAAAATTAAAAAAGAAAAGATAAAGGCTTCTTTGTAATAAATCTCTTTTTGGCAGGTAATTTGAAACTCTAGAGTAAAGCCTATTTATGTTTAAACGCATCACTGTTATTTTACTAACTGCATTTACCATTTCTTCATGTGAAACATTATCCAGATTACCCATTTATACTTCTATTACTGAAACAGAAGCGGCAGAAGGTATGCGCCAGGCTTTAGTGCAGGGTGTTGGTGAAGGTGTAAACTTATTAAATAAACAAGATGGTTTCTTTGGCAGCCAGGCATACAAATTAATTTTACCGCCGGATGCAGTACGCATAGAAAATACATTGCGCCAGCTTGGTATGGGTGGCATGGTTGATCGTGCTATACTGCAAATAAACAGGGCAGCAGAAAACGCGGTTGGTCATGCACGTCCAATTTTTGCAGATGCCATCAGAGATATGTCTATAGCTGATGCCATTAATATTATCCGCGGAACCAATGATGCAGCAACTCAATATTTCAGGCAAAGAACAAGTGATAAATTAATTGCAGCTTTTACACCAGTTATAAAATCATCTTTAGATAAATTCAGTGCAACACAGTATTATAATGAAGTGATCAGCACTTACAATAACTTTCCAACTACTTTACAAAAATTAAATCCTGATCTTACATCTTATGTTGTTGACAGGGCAGTATATGCCTTATTTGATCAGGTTGCAAAGGAAGAGGCTAATATAAGAGCCAACCCTGTTGCCCGTACTACAGAATTATTAAAGAAAGTATTTGGCTGGGCTGGAACAAACAGGCAATTCTAATTTTAAATAGCTGACCTTTTTAAAACCTTCCTGAACGGAAGGTTTTATGATTATTAAACATTAGAATCAGAGCTTTTCCTGATTTAGCATTTGCAGTCATATTTTTGCTCATGCACTTCACAAATACCGAAGTAGAATTAAATAATATTCCGGCAGCCCAGGAAGTTGAATTATTACCTGTTCATATTGACTATTTAAAAGTACTCAGGCTGGAATGGCTGATCACTTTTTTAGTTATAGCAGTAGCATTGATACCCTTACTTATATATGTACAAATGCCTGTTACAACAAAAATAGTAGTAGTTATATCTGCTATCGTTTTATTAGCCGGATATTGGTT
>JACDAZ010000336.1 GCA_013695175.1 Flavisolibacter sp.
CTATTTGAGCCTGTACTTGCAATTACAAGAGGCAAACTGTTGTCTACTGTGGTTTTATCATCAGTTTTTGTTCCATAAGAACGTAAATAAGAAGATCCGTAAATATTACCTACTGCATCTCCGGGTACATATTTCATAGTAGCAGTGGACCCAACATATCCAAAATGTGAAGCCACTACAATTTCAGTTAAACCTTCTCTTATACTTACCACTCTGTTTCTGTTTCTGGCAAAATTTAAAGTTGCATCCCAGCTAAAGTCTCTGCCTCTTACAGGAGTAGCAGTTAATACTAATTCAATTCCTTTATTTTCGATTTCACCTGCATTAATAATTACGCTGCTATATCCTGAAGCAGGAGAAACGCTAACAGGTATAATTTGATTGCGACTGTTTAATTTATACCAGGATAAATCAATACCTAATCTGTTTTTTAAAAATCTTAAGTCAGTCCCAACTTCTATCGTTGTTGTCTGCTCGGGTTCTAATGATACATCCCCTCTATTATTTCCTCTTGTCCAGATAACCTGGCTGGATGATGTTAAAAGACTCGATCCATATATAACACTTGTTCTATAAGGTCTTGTATCTCTACCTGTTCCGGCATAAGAAGCTCTCAATTTTGCAAAACTGAAAAAATCAGGAATTTTTAAATGATCCGATAAAATATAAGATAAACTTGCAGATGGGTAGAAGAAAGAATTTTGATTAGGTGGCAATGTAGAAGACCAATCATTTCTAGCTGTCAAATTTAAAAACAGATAATTCTTCCATCCTAATGTAAGATCACCATAAGCACTTACAATTCTATATAACTCCTGATATTCTGTTGTATTTCTTACTTTGGCATTATTAATTGAAAGGAGACTAGGAACGTCTAATTCCGAACCAGTTGCTGATAAACGTGAATATTTTTCTTCACGTACTTCATTACCGGCTCTTAACACTGTATTAAAATTTTCTGACCAGTCTCTCTTGAAGGTAGCCATAATATTAGAAGTCAGAATACGGTTACTTAATCTGTCTTCGTTTACAAAACCCAACCCATTGTCTCCATGAGTTCTTTCACCAACTATTCCTCTTGGACCAGGAGCAGTGTGCCTCCTAAAATCAGCATAATAATCGATACCTGCTTTATAATTTAAATCCAGCCAGGTAAAAGGAGAATATGTTAAGTCGCCTGAAGTAATTAAACGATTAACATTATCTCTGAAGTTGTTTGTACGTGTTGCATAAATAGGATTATTATTCCCATAAGATCTCATGGTACCGTCTGGTTTCACATCATCTCTTACATCCCACCTTGGAGACCAATAAGTAAGGCTTTCATTAAATCGATCAGCATTTACTCTTAATCCACCAGAATTTATATAGTAAAAAGATGGATTAAATTTGATTTTATTACTAACCTTAAATTGAGCTCCTAATCGGGCCGAAATATTTTTATAATCTGAATTAGGTATAACTCCATTTTGTTTAAAATAAGAAAGAGATGATGTTATTAAAGCATTTTCATTTCCACCTGAAAGATTAATTGAGTTCCTAAATTGATTACCCTGTATATAAGCCCTGGCATAATGATGAAAAATTTGATCAGGATGAGATGGATCTATTGCCCGAGCTTCAGCTACTGTAGGGCCAAAAGAGGGCCAAAAGCTGGTTGAATCATAAACACCATTGTTGCCTTGGGTAAAAGTCCTTTGAACTTCCGGAAATTTATTTACTTCATCAATACCATAAGTAGAGGTAAAACTAATACGCATTTTACCGGCTCTTGCTGATTTTGTTGTTATAACAACAACCCCATTTGAGCCAGCCTGACCGTATAAAGCAGTTGCTGCACCTCCCCTTAGAATAGAAATGCTTTCTATATCATCAGGATTAATATCGGCAGCTCTATTTGATAATCCTCTTAATGATCCTGCTGTATTTACAGTAGTAGTGCCATTATCCATTTGAATTCCATCAATAATAAAAAGAGGTTGATTATTCGCATCTAAATCCAAAGATTTAATTCCCCTAATTATAATACGTGACCCTTGTCCGGGTGCTCCGCCACCACTATTTATTTGCACACCTGCTACTTGTCCCCGCAATGCATTTACGATGTTTGTTTGCCTTGTGGTAGTTAATGCTTCACCCTTAACTTCCTGTGTAGAATAACCTAGAGCTTTCTTTTCTCTTCGTATGCCCATCGCCGTTACTACTACCTCAGATAATTGGCCTGTTGCACGAAGAGAAACATTATAATTGTTAGCAGTGCCTACAACCAACTCCTGTGACTGCAAACCTGAATAACTAAAAACCAATACAACATTATTACCTGTAACACCTAAGGAATAACCGCCTTGTTCATTTGTTGTTGTACCATTGTTAGTTCCTTTTTGAAGTACAGAAACAAGTGGTAAAGGATCGCCTTTATCATCTGTAATAGTTCCTGTAATAGTTCTTGTTTGACTGAAGACAAAAAGTGGCAGGGAGATAAATAATATACTCCAAGCAAGAAGCAGCAATTTTTTCATAATAGCAAATGGTTTTGTATTAATTAACATGGTATTGAAACACAACAGTAATCCTCGGGTACGTATGCAAATCTTGCAAAAAATTAAGCAATAATCTGCATATACCGCAAATAAAATTTTTTTTAAGTTTATAATTACGCAGAAAACGCAATTTTTTTTAGCCCACAGCAGAGAATAATTCAATAAACCGATTCAACAAAACAGTACCTAAATTTGCAGTTCTTAAACCAGATCATTGAATCATTTTAAAATCTTTTAGTTATGGCATTTACACTTCCTTCATTACCGTACGGACACGAGGCTTTAGAACCACATATTGATAAAGAAACCATGCAAATTCATCATGGTAAACATCACCAGGCTTATGTAGATAATTTAAATAAAGCAATAGCAGGTACAGAACATGAAAACAAAAATCTTGAAGAACTGATTAGAAATGCAGGATCCATATCCCCTGCTGTTAGAAATAATGGTGGTGGTCACTGGAACCACACTTTTTTCTGGGAAATTCTGGCTCCCAATACCGGTGGTGAACCTGATGGTGAATTGGCAGATGCTATTAAGCAAACTTTTGGATCCTTTGATGATTTTAAAGAAAAACTGAATGCAGCAGGAACAACAAGATTTGGAAGTGGCTGGGCTTGGTTGATTGTAAAAGATGGTAAACTTGAAGTTACCTCTACACCCAACCAGGATAATCCATTAATGGATGTTGCAGAAACAAAAGGAACACCTATACTGGGAGTAGATGTATGGGAGCATGCTTATTACCTAAAATATCAAAATAAAAGACCCGAATATCTAAAGGCATTCTGGAATGTGGTGAACTGGAAAAAAGTGAGTGAGCTGTTTAGCAATTAATAATTTTACCAAATCAGGAAACACTCGTTCAATTGAACGAGTGTTTTTTTATGGAACCGGGTCATAACCTGTTCCACCCCATGGATGACATCTTCCAATTCTTTTTATAGTTAACCAAAAACCTTTGAGTAGTCCGTATTTTTTAAATGCTATTAAACTGTATTGCGAGCAGGTTGGTGTGTACCTGCAGGAAGCACCCAACCAGGGTGATATGGCTCGCTGGTAAAATTTTATCAATAGTATAAATGGAAGCGCCAGCAGGTAATTAAGCTTTTTCATCTTTTTTTACTTCTTTTTCCAATCTTTTTAAAATGTCTCCAACTTTAAGAAACACTAAATCATAATCCGGCAGTTCATTTCCTGTATAAATAAAAAATACTTTCAATTCTATTTGCTGTTTCTGCAACAATTCTTTTAAAATTGTTTTTTGCAAACGATAGGCTTCTCTTATTAATCTTTTAATCCTGTTTCGGTTTACTGCTTTTTTAAAATATTTTTTACTAACACCTACTCCAAATTGTAAGGGTTCGCCTGTTTCTGAAGTTTCAAAAAACTGGTAATAAAGCCTGAAGGGGACGTTTACAAATGATTTTCCCTCCCGAAAAAGAGATTCTATTGCCTTTCTTTTTTTTAACCGTTCAGTTTTATGGAGTGTATACTGCCTGATGATCTTTTTGTGTAAAATAACAAAAAGCCCCGTCCTTTTAAGATGGGGCTAATAAGATTAATAAGAAAACTTTATTTTAATTTTCTTTCATCGCTGATTGTAAGCTTATGACGTCCTTTAGCCCTGCGACTTGCTAAAACTTTTCTGCCATTAGCAGTTTGCATACGCCTGCGAAAGCCGTGAACGGTTTTACGACGTCTGCGATGCGGTTGAAATGTACGTTTCATTTTATAATTTATTTTTCACGTTTACTAAATCACCTGTGGAGAGCCAGGCTTGTTTCAGTTTACCTACAGGACACCACACCCGTTGGTTTTTTGTGAAAGGACGGCAAAGGTAAGTGGAAATAGCAAATTTGGAAAAGCAAACTATGCCTTTTTTAAAACAAGCTGTTAAAGACTCTATTTTAAAAGCTAACCTGAGGGGATTATGATGAAGCTCCTGTTTAAAAATAATAATACTTATTCCAGCCGGGTGGCATTAAAGGTATCGCCCTGGCTGATATCTCCTGTGGTAAAGCCTTTCTTAAACCAGTACATCCTTTGTCTTGACGTACCATGAGTAAAGGATTCAGGCACTACATAACCTTGAGCCTGCTTCTGCAGATTATCATCGCCAATAGCATTGGCAGCCTGCAATGCTTCTTCAATATCTCCTTCTTCAAGCAAACCTTTACCTTTTATATGGTGTGCCCAAACGCCAGCTAAAAAATCAGCCTGCAATTCCATCCGAACTGAATATTCATTATACTCCTGCTTGCTAACCTGGCTTCTTAACCTGGCCATTTGCTGTGAGGTACCCATCAGGGTTTGTATATGATGCCCTACTTCATGAGCCACTACATAAGCCATAGCAAAATCTCCCGGGGCATTAAATCTTTTTTGTAAAGCTTCGTAAAAAGAAAGATCTATATATAATTTATAATCACCTGGACAATAAAAAGGACCAGAAGCGGCACTGGCATTTCCACACGCCGATTGAACTGCATCACGGAATAGAACAAGTGTAGGCTCTGTGTACTGTTGTCCGGATCGGGCAAATTCACTATTCCAGACATCTTCAGTATAACCCAGAACGGTTTTTACAAAAGCTGCCCTTTCTTCGTCTTTCTGTTGTTCTGCCGGGCTCATTGGGCGGCTTTCCTGCGTTCCGGGAAGTTGTGGCAATTGAGAAGTATCAATTTCTCCACCCAATAAAAAATTAAAAATCAAGGCTATAATACCTATGATACCACCGCCTATAGCTACTTGTCCACCAGACATGCCGCGACGATCATCAACATTTTTACTTTGCCTGCCACCTTGCCACCTCATAAAAAAAATTTATTAGAAAAGAAATACAACCTCTTAAATTAGAATGTAAAAAATGTGCCTGAGTAGTAGCAGCAGTACTAGTGATGAGCTTTATTTGTTGAATCTACCGGTTCTTTTTGAGGTGCCGTCGCAATAGGAATGCCGGGAGGATGCGCCTTTCCGCTATGGCAAGTATAACAGGTAACTTCTAAATCGATATTCAGATTTTTCTCATCTTTTACATTAAAATACTTTCTGTTGATCCTCTTTGTCATAATCATCATATCACGTGCGATCTTTTTATGGTTATTGTTATCAGAAGCGAAGTCAAAGCCAGTATTTTCCTCATTTCGAATATGACAAAAATTACATTTTACTCCCAAAGCCACTGTAAAATGTTTCATCACAGTATCCAGATCTTCTTTGGAAATATTTCTTGGAAGAACTTTTAGGTTTTTATAGCGTGGTGCATTATTAGTATATGAAAAGGACATAGCTACAAAAGCAGCCAAACCAACTACTACCAGTAAACTTTTCTTCATTAAATATATTTTTAGCTCGAATTTATTAAAGTTTAAACAATAAAACGTTTATTAAACTAAAGCAGCGCCACCTTTATTAATTTTGATTAGAAAGAAGCAAGATGAACAATATAGTTACAGAATTTAATGATTACAGGAAAAAGATGAACGAAGTTATCCTGGGTAAGAATAATCTTGTAATGAAGAGGCTGTGGAATTTAGATACCAATACTTACGAAGATGGTGCCCTGGATAAAAAAACAAAAGAAATGCTTGGATTGGTAGCAAGCATGGTTTTACGATGTGATGATTGTATAAGGTACCATTTAGGAAAGTGTCATGATCTTGGCATAACTACAGAAGAAGTTTATGAAATTTTTGCTGTAGCAAATATTGTAGGAGGAACGATCGTTATTCCACATACAAGAAGGGCTGCAGAATATTGGGAGGCACTGGCAGATGATCAATCCTCATAAAAGAATTTACAGCTAATTTAATTTTAATTTGAAGATGAATTTTGGGTTGATTATCTTAGGAAAAATATGTTCATCTTAATTGTACTTTAAAAATCTGTCTGAATATAAGACATTCACATTATGGAAACATCAACTATAAATAAACCTGGCTTATCACCAAAAGATTTTGCTACTGACCAGGAAGTAAGGTGGTGCCCCGGTTGTGGCGACTATTCAATACTTGCACAGGTTCAAAAAGTAATGCCCACACTCGGCATTCCGCGTGAACAAATAGCTATTATATCTGGTATTGGTTGTTCATCGCGTTTTCCATATTACATGAATGTGTATGGAATGCACTCTATACACGGTAGGGCAACTGCCGTAGCCAGTGGTTTAAAAGCCGCACGTCCTGATCTGAGTGTTTGGATCGTTACCGGTGATGGTGATGGATTAAGCATTGGAGGTAATCATATGATTCACCTTCTTAGACGCAATTTTGATGTAAATATTTTATTGTTCAATAACCAGATATATGGTTTAACTAAAGGACAATATTCTCCTACATCTGAAGAAAATAAAGTAACAAAATCTACTCCTTTTGGTAGTATAGATCATCCCTTTAATCCACTTGCTTTGGTAATGGGTGCTGATGCCACTTTTGTTGCACGAAGCATGGATCGTGATCCGAAACATTTACAAAGCATGCTCATAAGATC
>JACDAZ010000342.1 GCA_013695175.1 Flavisolibacter sp.
AAGACCCCACATAACAGAACCATACTTTTGCTGGTAGTAGGAGAAGGATTTACGAAGCCTTATAAAAGCTAATCCACATTCATGTTTTATTTCATCACTCATCTTTCTTAAGAAGCGCAAAGTTAGATGAAAGAATGAAGAGGTAAACATTAAAAAAGGTTCTCGTGTGAGAACCTTCAAAAAAATTAAAAAGATGGATTAGCTGCCAGGTTGCTGTTGGTTTTCCAGAGACCCAAACTTTCGCAATGTGCAAAAGACGGATCCAGCATAACATAATAAGTTGGAATGCGGGTATTTAACCATCGTTCCAATGCATTTGCTTTTTTTTCTTCCAGGGCTGCCTGCGCTATTCTATTATAATCATCACGCATATTCATTCTATGCGGTTCTGTTTTTGTTTTTAAGTATAAAATTCTGACTGCTTTTCTGCCCCTTTCATCAGTAAAGACAAGAGGTTGTGAATATTCTCCTACTTTTAAATTATCCAGTGCCAAAACTATATCCTTATCTAATTCATCAATAGTTACATACGAATCGCCATCCCGGCTTGTTAAGTATGGACCGGCAAATTTTGCAGTTTCGTCTTCGGTATACCTGCCTGCTGCAGTACTAAATTCCAGTGTACCTGCTATTAATTTTGCTCTTACTGAATCAAGTTTGGAAATTCCTGCATTGATCTCTTCATCTGTTACAGGAGGTACACGTAATATATGTCTTACAATAGCTTCATCACCACTTCTTTGAACCATTTGTATAATGTGATATCCAAATTTGGATTTGAAAACAGGTGATATATCTCCATCTTTTAAACGAAAGGCTGCCGAAAGGAAAGCGGGATCCCATGTTTTTTCAGTACGGTTTATCTGGTACTGGCCACCCCTGTCTTTTGAACCCGGATCTTCAGTATACCTCCGGGCTAACTGGTCAAAAGTGGCAACACCAGTTTCAACCTGTCTTTTATAGGTACTCAATTCATCCATCACATATTTTTCTAAATCTCTTGCTGCTTTTGGATATACCATTATCTGTCCTATTTCCAATTCGGTTTCAAAAAATGGTAAACTGTCTTTGGGTACTTTATCAAAAAAAGATTGCACTTCAGTAGGTGTAATACGAACATTATCAAAAATTTTTCTTTGCATAGATTGTGCAAGTTTATTTTCCCTAACCGATTCTCTTGCGTCGTCTTTGATTTGATAAACTGTTTTACCTGCTATAGTTTCCAACTGCTCCTGTGTACCGTAAGAGTTTATAAAATAACGGATACGCTGATCAAGTTCGGCTTCAATTTCTTCTTCCGAAACAGGCAAAGAATCTTTTAAAGCCTGCAACATCAGCATCTTGGATATTAATGCCTGCTCTATAATCTGACATTCCGCATTGGCAGGTACGGCTGTACCCTGACGTGCAGCATCTGCTATTGTATTTTTAATGTCGGAATATAGAATGATTCTATCACCTACTATACCTACAATTTTATCGGCAACAATTTTTTGAGGTTGCGCAAATACAGCAATGGAGGAAAAGAGGATGGCTAATAAAAAAAATAATTTCTTTTTCATAATACTTGAATTTCAAAAATAGGTTATAGTAGATTAAATATTATTTTATTGAAAATGGATTAACAAAGTCTTAGTGCCCCCCTTTATAAACCAAAAAAAATCCCGCTTTACAGCAGGATTTTAAAATCTTCAGTACCATTTTATAAAGTTCTTTTAACTTCTTCAGTTTCGTATGCTTCAACTACATCGCCCGGTTTAATGTCATTATAGTTTTTGATAGTTAAACCACACTCCATGCCCTGCTGAACATCTTTTACATCATCTTTAAAGCGTTTTAAAGAAGCCAATTCTGCACTAACCCCTTCTGCAGTTGGATATACTACAATACCATCACGAATCAGTCTCACCTTATGATCACGCTTGATTCTTCCATCTAAAACATAACAACCGGCAACTGTGGCCTTATCAAACTTGAAAACTTCCCTGATCTCCACATTGGCAACAATTTTTTCCTGTGTTTTAGGTTCCAGCATACCTTCCATGGCACTGCGAATTTCTTCAATAGCGTTATAGATGATAGAATAGGTTTTTATTTCAATTCCTGCATTTTCAGCTAAGCGATTTGCCTGAACGGAAGGACGCACGTTAAAGCCAATGATGATAGCATCCGATGCTTCGGCTAACACCACATCACTTTCATTGATTTGACCAACACCTTTATGTATAACGCTAACCAGGATTTCCTCTGTAGATTGTTTTTGAAGTGAATCACTCAATGCTTCTACTGATCCGTCAACGTCACCTTTGATAATAACTTTCAGTTCTTTAAAATTACCCAGGGCAAGACGACGACCAATTTCATCAAGGGTAATATGTTTTTTGGCCCTCATACCCTGCTCACGCAGAATTTGAGCACGCCTGTTGGCAATATCTTTCGCTTCCGCCTCATCCTGGTAAACCTTGAATTTTTCACCTGCCTGTGGGGCACCGTTTAATCCTAAGATTAGTACCGGAGTAGAAGGACCTGCTTCATTGATCTTTTTATTTCTTTCATTAAACATGGCTCTCACACGCCCGTAGTTTTGTCCGCTTACAACAAGGTCACCATTGCGTAATGTTCCATTTTGGACCAGGATGGTAGCTACATAACCACGTCCTTTATCTAATGTTGCTTCGACAACTGTTCCTGTTGCTTCCCTTTCAGCATTGGATTTCAAATCAAGAATTTCAGCTTCCAGCAATATTTTTTCGAGTAAGAGGTCTACGTTTAACCCTTGCTTGGCTGATAGTTCCTGGCTTTGAAATTTGCCGCCCCATTCTTCCACCAATATGTTCATACCGGATAACTGCTCGTATATTTTTTGTGGATTAGCTCCGTCCTTATCTATTTTATTAATTGCAAAAATCATAGGAACATTTGCAGCCTGTGCGTGGCTGATAGCTTCCCTTGTTTGCGGCATCACAGCATCATCTGCTGCTACTACAATAACTGCGATATCAGTTATTTTAGCTCCACGGGCACGCATTGCTGTAAAAGCTTCGTGACCCGGAGTATCTAAAAACGTTATATCCTTCCCATCAGCAAGGTTTACCTGGTAAGCACCAATATGTTGCGTAATACCTCCGGCCTCACCGGCTACCACTGAAGCACTCCTGATATAGTCAAGTAAAGAAGTTTTACCATGATCTACGTGACCCATTATTGTCACAATAGGGGATCTGGGAAGCATGTTTTCATCATCGTCGTCATCGGAATCATCTTCCTCCATCTCCATTTGCTTGTCCATATCAATAAACTCAACATCAAATCCAAATTCACTTGCCACAAGCTCAATAACTTCTGCATCCAGTCGCTGGTTGATGGAAACCATCAAGCCAAGACCCATACATTTACTAATAACCTCGGCAAATGAAACTTCCATTAAATTGGCAAGCTCACTCACTGAAATAAATTCCGTTAATTGTAATTTATTGGTTTCAATACCTTCAGCGGAATCAGCCATTTCATTTCTTCTTTCACGGCGCATTTTGGCTTTTATATTTTTGCCTCTTCCGCCCCCACCACTAAGCTTGGCTTGAGTTTCCTGTATTTTTCTTTGAATTTCTTTTTCGTCTATTTGCTTATCCTCCCGTCTGCCAAAAGCCGGTTTGGCTCCTGTACCTCTTTGTACGCCAAATTTACCACCACCGCCCGTCCCACCACGTCCGCGGTTTTCATTACGCTGCACTGTAAACCTTCCACCACCACCCTGACCTGTAGATGGTTGAGTGCCGGATCTTTGGGCGCCACCACCTGCCTGACCAGCCTGCATTCCGCCCTCTCTTTTCTCAATAGGTATACGTTTCCGCTTCTTTTTTTCATCAACCTTTGTACGCGGTTCGCTTTTAGGCCTGGTTTCACTGTCAACAGGTAATTTTATTTTACCTAATATTTTTGGACCCTCAATTTTATCTGCTTTAATGTTTTCGATAACGAATTCATCCTGTTCTTCTTCAGTAAGATCTCCAAGTTCTTCTGTAGCTTCTGCTGCCGGTGCAATCACTTCCTCCTCAATTTTTGGTAATTCTGCCTGCACAATCTCTTCTTCTGGTGGTGGGGCTTCTTGTTTTTCTTCTTTTTTCTTTTCCTTCTTTGCTTTTTTAGGACGTGTTGAAGAATCTATTGTTGAAAGATCAATTTTATCAAGAACTTTTGGAGCTTCAATTTCCGGTGCTTCTCTTTTTACCACCTGAGGTTGCTCTTCTACCGGCGGAGCTGTTGGTTCTGGTGTGGGCTCTATTTCCTGAACAGGTTGCGGCTCCTGTACATCTTCTACTACAGGAACTTCTGCAACTTCTTCCTTCTTAACAATTTTTGCTTCAGAACGGGCAGGCTTTTCGTCTTTACGAAAGCTTATTTCTTCTTCATCCCTTCTTTTCCTGTTTTCAGCTACTGCACCCTTTGGCAGATCAATCTGCTCGCTTTTAAGCTTTGCTACTTTATCACTTTGAAATTCTGATTGCAAAGCCCTGTACATATCATCCGAAAGTTTAGCAGTAGGCTTTAAATCATCTTTACTAAAACCTTTACCCAACAAAAAATCAACTAAGGTATCCTTACCTATATTGAATTCTTTAGCTGCTGCTATTAACCTTGGTGTTGTTGTTTCTGCCATAATTGAGTCCTAATCCCTTAATTTTTTAAGTCACTAAACGTAACCTTATATTTTAGAATAACATCTTAGGGGGTAAATGTTATTCACTTTCAAATTCAGCCTGTAATACTTTACGTATTTCTTCAATCGTTTCCTTTTCCAAATCTGTTCTGCGCTCCAGTTCTTCGGCACTTAAATCAAGAACACTGCGAGCTGTATCGCAACCTACACGTTTTAATTCATCTATCACCCATGTTTCAATTTCATCTGCAAATTCTTCGAGGTCAATATCAAATTCATTTTCCTGTCCTTC
This sequence comes from Flavisolibacter sp., assembly GCA_013695175.1. Taxonomy (GTDB): domain Bacteria; phylum Bacteroidota; class Bacteroidia; order Chitinophagales; family Chitinophagaceae; genus Flavisolibacter. The sequence goes on from JACDAZ010000342.1 coordinate 4,950, forward strand.
ATTATCTCTGTATACATCAAGTTCTAAACCTGTAAGTTCACATGCCAGTTTAATATTAACGCCTCGTCTGCCAATTGCCAGTGAAACCTGGTCAGGTTTGAGGTAAACATTAGCATGCTTGTCTTCCTGGTTGATTTCCATAGAGGTAATTTTTGCAGGAGTAAGAGAACGTTGAATTAAAAGTTGGATGTTGTTAGTCCAGTTTATAACATCAATGTTTTCATTTTTTAATTCACGAACGATTCCATGAATACGGCTACCTTTCATACCAACGCAGGCACCTACAGGATCGATCCTGTCATCATAAGATTCTACAGCCACTTTTGCTCTTTCCCCGGGCTCGCGAACAATTTTCTTAATTACAATGAGCCCGTCAAAAATCTCCGGAACTTCTATTTCCAAAAGCTTTGCCAGAAAATCAGGTGAAGTACGTGAAAGTATAATAACAGGTGTATTATTTTTCATATCCACCTTTTTTACTACGGCACGGATGGTTTCGCCCTTTTTAAAATAATCTTGTGGTATTTGCTCACTTTTGGGCAAAATCAGTTCATTTCCTTCTTCATCCAGAAGCAGGATTTCTTTCTTCCATACCTGGTAAACTTCTGCACTAATAATTTCGCCGATACGGTCTTCATATTTTTTTGCAAGAACATTTTTCTTTAAATCAGAGATACGGCTGGCCAAAGTTTGTTTGGCAGCGAGAATAGCACGTCTTCCAAAATCTAAAAGATTTACTTCTTCATACAGCTCCTCACCCACCTGGTAATCAGGCTCTATTTTAATAGCATTGCTGTATTCAATTTCTTCCAGTGTATTGTAAATATCTCCATCATCAACAATAGTACGGCGTCTGAAAATTTCAAGGTCACCTTTTTCTGCATTTACGATCACATCAAAATTTTCATCGCTTCCATATTTTTTACGAATAAGTGTTTTGAATACATCCTCTACAACACGCATCAGCGTGGGACGGTCAATGTTTTCAGCATCCTTAAATTCCTGGAATGCTTCTATGAGATTGATACTTGCCATGTTTTTCTATTTATGAGATGCCGACCTTATTTACAGGTCTTCATTAAAATTTTATCTGGATTTTTGTGTTCTTAATATTATTAAACTGAATTGATTCCTGCTTTATTTCCTTTTTTTTACCTTTTCCAGCTTCAGTTTCCACCACAATCCCTTCTTCACCTGCTTCCATTAATTTACCTTCTATTTTAGACCCGTCCTGCAACATCACTTCTACAAACCGTCCTAAATTTTTTTTATACTGCCTGTTTAATTTTAGAGGTTCATCTAAACCCGGTGAAGAAACTTCAAGAGAAAAATCACCATCAGGATAAAAATTTGTTTCTTCTAAGTCTCTATAAAGTTTCCTGTTGTAATTAATAAGTTCAGATAATGGCATACCCTCATCTGAATCAATAAAAACTTTTACATTATTAGTGGGCTTTATCCTGATCTCTACTAAAAAGTGAGAAGGATGTCCTTCCAGTAAGGTATTTATCTTTTCTTCCAGTGCCTTTATTTGAGTATCTTTTTCCATTGTATAAAAGAAGAAGGGAACGTTCTCGTTCCCTTCCATCAATCATTGCCGCAGCAAAGGTAAGATAAACGTTAATAATCAACCAAATTAAAATTGCATAAAATCACTGTGTTAACTTTGTTTTGTCATGGGTAGAATTCTTTTTTACTGTTTCTTAGCATATTTACTTTATGTATTGATCTTCCGGTTTATACTTCCTATTTACCGTACCACCAGGCAGGTAAAAAAAGGTTTTAGAGAAATGAAGGAAAAAATGCAACAGCATACGCAGCAACAAGAGGGTTACTCCACCTATGTAAAGCAGCAAAAAGATGATAAAGGTGATTATATAGATTTTGAAGAAGTGAAGGAATGAGTGAGATCTTTATTTTGAAATCTATTGTCATTGTAAGCAGAAGAGAAGCCTGGCTGTTGGCAGGCAAGCCATCTTTTAAAAGATTACCTATATTAAAATGAGACTGCTTCGTTCCTCGCAGTGACGGGAAGAAATTTCCCTTTATCATAAAAAAGGACGTCATAGCGAGCGGCAGAGAAGCTATCTTTTAAATGAGTGCAAAATCAATTATAAGACTGCTTCGTTACTCGCAGTGAGGGGAAGAAAATTTTCCCTTAATCATAAAAAAGGACGTCATAGCGAGCGGCAGAGAAGCTATCTTTTAAATGAGTACGAAATCAATAATGAGACTGCTTAGTTACTCACAGTGACGGATAAAAAAATTTAAGTGGACCCTGCTGGTGTAACGTCCTGAAAATGGTTGACTCATTTTTAAGTTATTTACAGGGGGACAAGATACCTGGTTTTAACTTTCATTGTAATGTTTGTTACTTTGTTGTATTCAGATTAAACGGACTTAGGCTCTGA
>JACDAZ010000355.1 GCA_013695175.1 Flavisolibacter sp.
TTTATAAATGGTTCTTCAATACGATCTGTCTTTACAGGATCAGGCATCTCCTGAGGATTATTTACAATGATCTTCTCTCCTTTTGTAGTATATGCTATAAAACTAACATTGGGAACTGTAGTAATAACAGTTTGATTGAATTCGCGTTCCAGCCTCTCCTGGATAATTTCCATGTGAAGCAAACCAAGAAATCCGCAGCGAAATCCAAAGCCTAAAGCCTGGGATGTTTCCAGCTCAAAAGTTAAAGAAGCATCATTCAGCTGTAGCTTATCCATGCAGCCACGCAATTCTTCAAATTCATCAGTATTTACAGGAAAAATACCTGCAAAAACCATTGGCTTTACTTCCTGGAAACCATGAATAATTTCCTGGGTGGGATTTAAAGCGTGTGTAACCGTATCACCTACTTTAACTTCTTTGGCATTTTTTATACCCGTGATAATGTAGCCAACATCGCCTGTTGTTACTTCTTTTTTAGATACTAAACCTAATTTAAGTATACCTACTTCATCTGCTTCATATTCCTGTTGAGTAGACACAAATTTTACCTTATCACCTTTTTTAATTGAACCATTAAAGATGCGGTAATAAACAAGGATACCTCTGAAGCTATTAAAAACACTGTCAAAAATCAGAGCCTGAAGCGGAGCATTTGGTTCACCTTTAGGTGCAGGAATTCTTTCTACAATAGCTTCCAAAATAGCATCTACTCCTATCCCTGTTCGCCCACTGGCCAATAATATTTCCTCAGGTTTACAACCAATAAGATCTAAAATCTGATCTTTTACTTCTTCAATCATGGCACCATCCATGTCTATTTTATTGATAACAGGAATGATTTCAAGATCATTATCGATAGCTAAATAAAGATTAGATATGGTTTGAGCCTGTATGCCCTGCGTGGCATCAACTAATAACAAAGCACCTTCACAAGCTGCTAAAGCACGACTTACTTCATAACTAAAATCTACATGTCCCGGGGTATCAATTAAATTAAGTATGTATTCTTCACCCTTATGTTCATGATTAATTTGAATAGCGTGACTTTTAATGGTAATTCCTTTCTCTCTTTCCAGGTCCATGTCATCAAGTACCTGGTCCATCATATCCCTTTCGCTAATGGTATTGGTTGTTTGTAACAAACGATCAGCAAGTGTACTTTTCCCATGATCTATATGAGCTATTATGCAAAAATTCCGGATATTTTTCATGTATTTCACAGCAAATTGGAGAGTTGCAAAGGTAACAGTTTTAGCGAGTTTTTATTTGTAATTTATACTTATATATTCTTTTTGGTTCAAGTTATAAACTGAATTAAATTTTTTGCTTATTATCCCAAAACTATATTTTGCATGAGCAGCGTCCTGAATAAAATTAGAATCAAAAGATGAATAGATATTTACCATTTTATTAATAGCAATTGATAAAGCTTCACAATTATTTGGTGGAACTAAAATTCCATTATTAGCATCGATCATTTCAGGAATCCCACCTACAGAAGTTGCAATTACAGGTAAGCCGCAACATAACGCTTCTGCAATAACACAGGGTGAATTTTCCATTTTACTATTGATAATTAAACAATGCGAGAGCCGCATATATTCTGAAACAGATGAATGAGGAACCTCGCCCTTAAAAGTTATGTTTTTTTCTGTTAAACCAAGTTTTTTAGCTTCATCAACATATTTATTATCCTTATTTCCTATCATAATAAGATGGACATCCGGAATGGAAGCTATAGACATTTTAAATGAATTTAAAAGCTTAGAAATGTCTTTCAATTCAACCATATTCGAGACATGAATAAAAGTGTATCTTTCTTCTTTCTGTTTTTGTTTAGTAAAAATAGAAGTATCTACCACATTTGGTATTACTATATGCTTTTTTTTAGTAACATAGCTATTAATACCCTTAGCTAAAAAATCACTTACAGATATAAAAATAAAAGCTTCTTTATAAATTTTTTTTATTGCACTTTTAATGATAAAAGATTTACTAGAATAATGGTCTTCAACAACGTCATTATATATACCCCAATGCTCTGT
>JACDAZ010000482.1 GCA_013695175.1 Flavisolibacter sp.
CTTAGATACAGTTTGTACATAGTCGTTTTACTCTTTTTCAATACTTTTTTAATATATGCACAAACCGCTTTTCCAAATAATGGCAAAGTAAAAGGCAGCAATATAAAAGCAACTAAACAAAACTTGCCACTCCCTATCATTGATATGCACATGCATGCCCGCAGTGCCACACACTACGGAACGCCACCGCTTACTATGTGTGCGCCGGCTGATGAAATGCCACTGTGGGATCAAAGGAAACCTATTGAAGACGGATTGGCTGGTACACCATGTAAGAACATGCTGTGGTCGCCCAAGACGGATGATGAGTTGTTGCAGCAAACAATTGCAATGATGAACAAATACAATATTTATGGTGTGCTCGGCGGCAAGCCTGACCTGGTTGCAACATGGATGACTGCTGCACCGGGACGATTTATCCCTGGCTTGGATTTTCGCCTCGACAAAGGAACCATTGCGGGTAGTAAAACACCTGCGACACCACAGGAAATCCGGAATCTATATCATGCAGGAGCATTTAAGATCCTTGCAGAAGTAACAAACCAATATGCAGGTATTGCACCCGATGATGAACGGGTGCGGCCTTACTGGATATTAGCTGAAGAACTCGATATCCCTGTTGGTATTCATGTAGGTCCTGGTGGTCCCGGTGAAGTATATCTGGGTAACAGCAACTTCCGTGCACGGCTGCAAAGTCCATTATTGCTGGAAGAAGTTCTGGTAAGGCATCCGCGTTTACGTATATACATCATGCACGCTGGTTATCCAATGTTGGATGATCTGCTTGCACTTCTGTTCACTTATCCACAAGTCTATGTCGAAGTCGGCATCATTGCTAATGTAGAACCACGTGCCGGTTTTTATCGGTACCTGAAAGCCATCATGGACGCCGGTTATGGTAAACGTGTAATGTTTGGTTCCGACCAGATGATATGGCCTGGATTAATTGAAGCTGCTATCAAGTCCATAGAACAAGCACCATTTCTAAGCAGGCAACAGAAAAGAGATATCTTTTACAACAATGCAGCACGTTTCCTCAGACTAACCAGGGAGGAGATTGCAGCACATCATCTTAAGTAAAATTTCAAATTAAACAGACAACAATGAAGCATCTTTTAATGATTAGTTTTTTCAACCTGTTTTTGATCTGTGGAATTTTTGCACAGAAAGTGCAGCAGAAGAATAGTAACAGAAGCAATAAGATTCAGCAAACAGTTCCATCAAAAACTCCACTCCCCATCATTGACATGCACATGCATGCAAACAAAGCCGATTTTGCAGGTCCGCCGCCGATACCTTATTGTATACATGTAGATGAATGGCCAGTGTCTGCAACAGGAACTGAATGGATGAATGTATTCCTGAAAGATACCAGTTGCAAAAAATTTATCCTGTCGCAAAAAACAGATGAAGATGTAATGAATAAAACATTCGAGATCATGAGAAGGCGGAATGTATATGCTGTCGCCAGCGGCAGATTAATAGAGCAATGGAAAGCTGCTGCGCCGGACAGAATTATTTCCAGTCTGTTATATAGAGGTGGTGGTCCCAATCCGTCACCCGATTCTGTTCGAAAGCTGTTTCAATCAGGAATGTACGAAGTGTTTGGTGAAATAATGGCACAATACGCAGGAACACCACCAAACGATCCTTCATTAGATCCATATTGGGCTTTGCTGGAAGAAATGAATATACCTGTGGGTATTCATATTGGACCAACACCAATTGGTGCACCTTATATTCCGGGTTGGGAAAATGTTCGTGCACGTTTGCACAGTCCGTTATTGATAGAAGAAGTACTGGTTAAATATCCAAAATTGCGTGTTTATATTATGCATGCTGCCTGGCCAATGATAGATGAATTGCTGGCTTTAATGTGGGTGCATCCGCATGTATATGTAGACATCAGCGGCATTATTTCAGATCTCAATAAACCTGCGTTTTATGATTATATTAAACGAATTGGACAAGCAGGTTTTGGAAACAGGATCATGTTTGGTTCCGATCAAATGACATGGCCTGAATTGCTGGAGATTGGGATACAAACTATTGAAGAAGCTGATTTTCTTACACCAAAACAAAAAAGAGATATTCTCTATAACAATGCAGCACGTTTTCTCAGACTAACCCCGGAGGAGATTGCAGCACATCATCGTAAGTAACTTTTTAAATTAAACAGAATACAATGAAGCATCTTTTAATGATTAGTTTTTTCAACCTGTTTTTGATCTGGTGAATTTTTGCACAGAAAGTGCAGCCGAAGAATAGTAACAGAAGCAATAAGATTCAGCAAACAGTTCCATCAAAAACCCCACTCCCCATCATTGACATGCACATGCATGCAAACAAAGCCGATTTTGCGGGTCCGCCGCCGATACCTTATTGTATACATGTAGATGAATGGCCGGTAAGTGCTACCGGAGCTGAATGGATGGAAACATTATTTAGTGATACGACATGTAAAAGAGAGATCATGTCGCAAAAAACAGATGAAGATGTGATGAATAAAACGCTTCAGATAATGAAGCGGCGAAATGTATATGCAGTGGTGAGCGGCAGGATGACAGAAAAATGGCAGGCCGTTGCGCCGGATCGATTTATTCCAAGTCTTCTTTACAGGTCAGATAAAAATGATGCTTCTCCTGATTCTGTCCGTAAACTTTTTCTATCAGGAAAATACCGTGTATTTGGTGAGATCATGGCGCAGTATAAAGGAATAGCACCAAATGATCCTTCATTAGATCCTTATTGGGCTGTTCTGGAAGAGTTGAATATACCGGTAGGAATTCATATTGGCCCAACACCAATTGGTGCCCCATACATGCCAGGCTGGGAAAAAGTAAGAGCACGGTTACATAGTCCGTTATTGTTAGAAGAAGTACTTATAAAACATCCGCGGCTGAGGGTATATATTATGCATGCTGCATGGCCCATGATAGATGAATTGCTGGCTTTAATGTGGGTGCATCCGCATGTATATGTAGACATCAGCAGCATTATAACCGATCTTTCTAAACCAGCATTTTCTAATTACCTGAAAAGAATCATTGATGCCGGATTCGGTAATAGGGTAATGTATGGGTCTGATCAAATGGTATGGCCGGAGTTGTTAGATATTGGTATTAATATTATCGAGCAGGCAGATTTTCTTACACCAAAGCAAAAACGAAATATTTTATACAACAATGCGGCACGTTTTCTTCAGTTAAGTAAAGAAGAAATAGACAGGCATCATGGCAGATGATCTGATCTCAGCCACCGATCTGGAGGAGATTTAAGCCATCTGTTCCGAAGGAAAGAATATTAAATACAAAGAAAAGGATCAGGTTTAAACCACTTGTCCCGTAGGGATATAATACCGGTAGAAGAATTTTAATTCTGAATAACCAGTCCCGTAGGGACGGAATATTAATCTAATTTTTGGAAAAGATATCGTTCATCATAATCCACCTCAAATTTTTTCAGGAATTCTACATATTCTTTTAAAAATGTTTTTTTCTGATGATGAATTTCCTGGTTTTCAATATAGGAAATAACGTTTGGCACTTGTGATTTGCTATATGAAAATGCACCGTATCCTGCTTGCCATTCAAATCTCCCTCTTACAAATCCTCTCTCATTGATCCATTTGGAGGAACTCCCCTTAATATCCTGCATTAGATCAGAAAGAGATTGAGCAGGTCGCATTCCAAAAAACACATGAAGATGATCAGGCATTCCATTAATCGCTAATAATTTATGTTCGTGTTTCTGAATAATTCCTGTTATATACTTGTACAATTCATCTTTCCATTCTGTTTGAATCAGACTTGATCGCTTTTTAACTGCAAAAATTGACTGGATATGAATTTGTGTATACGTGTTTACCATTATCTAATATATTCCATTTTTGAATTTATAATGTTTCATCCCTAAAGGGATTCTAATTCATTTGTCATTTTTGCTAACAATGTTTTATCCCTACGGGATGGGTTTCTAATAAATTTTGCCAGACATATCTCTACAGGACGGATTTATAATATATTCTTATCTACTTTTTTTCTCGTTCGTAATATTTGACTGGATGTTTGTTTTCCCTTCAGGACGTAAGATTCTAATTCATTTGTTCATTTTTTTCTACCAATGTTTTATCCCTACCGGATGGATTTCTAATAAATTTTGCCAGAATTCTGTCCCTACGGGACGGTATATATTATGTATCCCGTAGGGATTATACAATGGTAGATCTAAAAACGGCCTAAACAAACCCCAGTCCCGTAGGGACGAAATATTTAAAATATTCTTGTAAAAAATATGCCTTTGCCAAAGTTCAGCTTCTATCACATGATTAGGGTATGTGACCAATCCCTACTATTGATTTATTTTATACAATAATGCAAGCCACGTTTTTTTATGATCACTACTTATAAAATAGATATTAAGCAACCGGCAACACCTGTGCAACAACAGGAACGTGCACAGATACTGGATGTGCTGCGTGGTTTAGCTATACTGGGTATTTTACTCAATAACATTTATGGCTTTTCCGGTTATGGTTTTCTTTCAGAGGAAATGAGGCAGCAATTCTCAACTTTCAATGCTGATCATTTTCTCAATTTTCTTCAAATAACTTTTGTTGAAGGCAAATTTTATTCTCTATTCTCTTTACTATTTGGTATTGGTTTTTCCATTATTCTGATTAGGAATCAGCAGAAAGGAATTAATCCTTTACCTATTTTTTATCGCCGTCTTGGAGTACTGCTGTTAATTGGTGCGGCGCATCTTTATTTTCTATGGCAGGGAGTTATACTTCTTTTGTATGCACTGGTAGGACTATTATTGCCACTTTTCAGAAAATGCACCAACAAGGCATTATTAATTTGGGCATCAGTGTTCATTCTTGCTCCCATTGCCATTGATGCTATACGTTTGTGGTTAAAATGGAGTCCCGGTGATTTTTTACAACCTATAGGTTTATCTATAGATGAAAGGGTTGGCATAACAGAAGAAAATTGGCGTACTTATATCTTTAAAGAAGGTAGTGGTTTTACGGAGTGGTGGAACTGGCAGCAAACATCTTTTATTTACAGGTATTCTAGTTTACTTAATAATAATAGAATACTTAAAGTATTAGGTATGTTTTTAATTGGGTTATATGTAGGGCGAAAAATGATCTATGCGAATCTTGATCATTATCGAAACCTTTTTAAGAAAATTATGTTGTGGGGTTTTGCCGTTGGCGTTCCTGCAAGCTTTGTTATGTACTTGTTTGAAGGAGATGAAAAATTCATTCCTTCCAGTTCATTGGGTATGTATGATACAGTTTTTTATGCCTTGAGTGTTGTACCACTAAGCCTTGCTTATGCTTCTGCTATTTGTCTATTCTGGATTAAAAAAAAAGGAATAACACGTCTTTCTGTTTTTGCACCGGTAGGTAGAATGGCTTTGACTAATTACCTGATGCAAACTTTAATTGCCAGTTTTCTTTTCTACGGCGCAGGACTTGGTTTAGGACAGAAATTTGGATTGGTCGTT
>JACDAZ010000238.1 GCA_013695175.1 Flavisolibacter sp.
GCATAGTGGTCATGTTATGCGGAAATACTGCAGGCGCTGTATTCCGCTTTGCTTTTCCTATTAAACAACTTGTACATAGTTAATGCGGAATAAGGCGCTGGAGCTGAACTCCCTACAATCTTCCACCGGCTTTTATTAAAACTAAATTAAAGTTAAGGCTGCCATAAACGCTCCGCGTATGCAGCCTGGCCAGCGCACAAAAAACAGTCATTGATTTATAAGTATAACCAATGTAAATAATTATTAAAAATTATTTGTAGTAAGCACTACGTACATGCCGGGTATTTGAATATTGCCATCATCTTCGGCAGTAATAAATACCCTTGTTGGTTTAAATGAAGATACTGTTTCAAAAGAAGCTTTTAACTTGCTTGATAAGAAACCTGTTGAACTATTTATTTGACCTATATTTTTTACGCCACTGTTTTCAGTATCCATCCATACCACATATGTGTTCTTCGGTATCTGCAACCTGTTTGGTTCTGCCAGGTTATTTATTGAAATTTCAATTTTATGATTGCTATTATTATCCGTTTTTACTTTTACTGTGCCTTCTGCTGCAGGTACCACAGATGAAGTTTGAAAAGAAACTTTCCGTGCACATGAATTAAAAATGACACTAATACATAATGTTGCAGCAAACAGGATAAAAACCTTGTTGATTGAATTGGTATAAATTGCTTTCATGTTTATTGTATTTAATTATATAATTGATTTTTTGAGATAAATAAAATTAAACATACCTGTACAATATAAACAGATAAAATGCCTTTAAATTTACTATTTATCTACATAACAGCAGTTCTTGAAGGAACTTATTCATTTAATTACCACAAAAAAACAGCCACATTACTGCGACTGTCATTATTTTCCTGATTCTATACTAAATATTATGCTTAAGTAATTTAATTACCTGATTCTAATTTGGCATCCTCTTTCATTTTGTCATTTGCAGTAATTACAAACTCTACACGCCTGTTAAGTGATCTTCCTTCATCTGTATCGTTAGTTGCAATCGGATCTGATTCTCCTTTACCAATAGTTGTTAAACGTGTACCTGCTATACCATTCATACCTGCATAATTAGTAACACTTTCAGCACGTTTTTCTGATAAGGTTTGATTATAAGTTTCAGAACCTTTACTATCAGTGTGACCAATGACTGTGATGTTGGTTTGAGGATAGCGGATTAAAATCTCATTGAATTTATCAAGATTAGTTTTTGCTGTTGCACTTAAATCAGAACGATCATACGCAAATAAAACCTGTTCTTTAAACTTTACGACAATAGCTTCACCTTCTCTTATTATTTCAGCATCTTTTATTTCTTTTGCCAGTTCTTCTGCCTGTTTGTCCATATTTCTTCCTATAACAGCACCGGTAACACCACCTACTGTTGCTCCAATTATGGCACCCATAGCTGTATTACCAACTACTTTTCCAATAACACCACCAACAACAGCACCACTTGTACCACCAATTACTGCACCTTTTTGCGATTTGGTCATGGTGTTACAACCAGAAACAACAATAACAAATAAGATGGCAATTAAAGAAAACTTGAAAATATTTTTAAAATTTTTATTCTTTTGATTTGTACTTTTTACAAAGTAAGGACTGTTTAACATGTATTTTGATTTATCTGCAGGTAGAATTACCTGCAACAATGTAAGGTAGCTGTACGGCACCGGATAATATGTTAAAGCCTAGCTTTAATGCTTGTAAAATTCTATGATTTAAAATTATAAGCTAACTATTATCTATAAACGAATATTCCAACCAATAAACTATTTATCCATTTTCATTTGATTCAACTATTGATTTAATATCATTTACACTGGCATTTTTCAATGTATTAATCTCCAGGTGTTTTCCTATAAAGCCATGATTTCCATTGAAAGCAAGAAAGCATGAACCTTCCGGCATTGGATTGCCATATAAATCACTTTCCATTATGTACACTTCATCAAGATGCGGGTATTTAAAAACCCTGGCATTTGGTGCAATCTGTGCGTTTATAGGTGCATCGCTTTCTATTAGTCCTGTCCTTTGTATAGTTTCCTGATCTATATTGAAATTATTATTATCTGTCATCACATTTTTTTATAATTATTTAAAATAATTTGTAGTAAGCACTACGTACATACCGGTTATTTGAATATTGCCATCATCTTCGGCAGTAATAAATACTCTTGTTGGTTTAAATGAAGATACTGTTTTAAAAGAAGCTTTTAATTTGCTTGATAAGAAACCTGTTGAACTATTTATTTGACCTATATTTTTTTACGCCACTGTTTTCAGTATCCATCCATTACCGGTTATTTTTTCAAAAATAGTTTTTGATAATACTGCGTTAGGAACATATTCCAGTATTTCAACTAATATGCGTAATCTTTCTTTTTCGAGTTCAATGGTATCCTGTTGTTTCATAGCATATGCTTTTATTTTAAATATTATATAAAGTTCAGTTATACACGCACATATATCATTCAGCTTTACACTATTAATTGCATTATTTATTGATTTGTGTTAAAGTTGACCGGTTTTAAAAAATGCTTTACTTCAATTGAATGCCTTTGAATGCATAACAAAGGCTGATAACCAAAAAGATTTTACAAACAGGTAAATAAATTTAAAGAACTGGCATATTTATTTCATAGCAAGCATGAATTAGTAGCTAACCTTTTAAAACCCATAAATATGAAACCACTGAATCGCAAACTCCTCCTGGTTACTATGATCCGGCATGAAACGCTTACCCTTGAAGATGTAGGTAAATATGAAAATCTTGGCTTGGTAGCTGATAAAGTTCAATTGCGGTATTTATTAAAAGAATTAGTGGAAGAAGGTTTCCTTACTACTTTAGATGGTGCTATTACACCTACTTACACCATTACCGATAAAGGAATTGAAGAAGGTAAAAGACTGGAACAAGAAGAAATGCAATCGAGGTAAAATTCTTTTCAGATTTCTAAATTTTTAATTCAACTGCAACAGGATTTCGTAAGACCGCACCCTGGCATTATGATCGTATATATTTGATATCACCATCAATTCATCAACAACTGTTTGCTCAATAAAAGATTTTATTTGCTTTTCTACTGTGGCTGTGCTTCCTGTGAAATTATATTTCAGCATTTGCTGCACGGCAAATTTTTCATTTTCATTCCATATGGCATCAAAATCGTCAACAGGTGCGTTTAAAGGAAAAGAAGTCCCCCGTACTACATTTAAGAAGAAAGCATATAAGGAACTTGCAAGATAATTTGCTTCTTCATCCGTATCAGCAGCTACTACATTCACACAAGCCATTGTATAAGGTTGTGCTAACTGTGATGAAGGTTGAAAGCTTTCACGATAAATTTCTAATGCAGGTTGCAATAAGCCAGGTGCAAAGTGACTGGCGAATGCAAATGGAAGTCCAAGCATGCCTGCCAGTTGTGCACTGAATGTACTGGAACCTAACAACCAGATAGGAACATCCAAACCTTTGCCGGGAACAGCATTTACCCTTCCCGGGTGTTCGTTTGTAAAATAATTTCTTAATTCAACTACGTTCTTTGGAAAATCATCTACTGTTTCTCTTATATCTCTTCTCAATGCCATTGAAGTAAGTGGATCGGTGCCGGGAGCACGTCCTAAGCCAAGATCAATACGACCGGGATACATAGTTTCCAGCGTACCAAATTGTTCTGCCACAACAAGTGGTGCATGGTTTGGCAACATAATACCACCTGAGCCCACACGAATCTTTTTTGTGTGAGCAGCTATATAACCAATAAGAACAACCGTAGCAGAACTGGCAACACCTTCCAAATTGTGGTGCTCTGACATCCAGAAGCGTTTGTACCCAAATTCTTCTGCTTTTTGAGCCAGGTTCAAACTGTTGCGGAAAGAGTCAGCAGGAGTACTGCTAGCCAGAACAGGTACCAGGTCTAATATGGAAAGAGGGATATTTTGTCCTTTATTGTTTTTCATAGATATGCAAACGATCTATTCCTTAATCTATATCCTAAGTTTTTATATTACCTGCAAATGCAGAGTCAGAGAGTTCTAACTGGATATTATAATAATAGCATAAACCACCGTTTATGCTATTCATGCTCTTTACTATTAAAAAAGCAAAAAGATCCAGATCAATCTTTATTTTAATTTTTAAGCAACTGATTTTACACGCTTGCTTTTCGATTTATCTTTTTTCAATAAACCTTCAATGTGAGCAGACATTGCTTTTAAGCTGATTTCATCTTTATACCTTACATCATTTATAAAAAATACCGGGATATCAGTAATTCCCCTATTGATGCCTTCTTTAAGATCATCCTGTATATAAACTCCATAATGACTGCTTAAAAGTTCTTCCAGGAATTTTTTTGACTTCACTCCTACATCACGGGCATGACCTTTTAAACTAATAGTACCCAAGCTATGCCTGTTGGCAAAAAGTTCATTATGCATTTCCCAGAATTTTCCTTCCTGAGCCGCCGCCAAAGAGGCTTCAGCAGCTTTATGTGCTTTTTGATGTACCTGTACAAGTGGAAAATGCCTGAAATTAAATTTCACCTCTTCCGGGTATGCTGCTAATATTTTTTTAACAACTTCATTTGCTTTTCCAGTGGCTATACTTTCATAGTCACCAAACATTACTAATGTAACAGGTGCATTTGCATTACCAACAATTATCTTTTTGGAAGGAATCACTTCTACTTCTTCTGCTTTTTTCATATTTATCTATTAATGTTCAGTGTTCTGTTTAAATATAACCCGCTATGGGCTTAAATCATGTTTTTTTAATACTATAATTATACCACCAGGGCTTAGTTATATATGTTTGAGTTTAATTCAATCAAAGAAAGGCTTTTGTTGCATATAGCCAAATTAAATATTGTTAAGGTTGTGCAAGTAGAAGTTTAGTTTTGTTTAACCAGTTGAATTTCACCCTTTAGTTTTAAATCTTCACCAGGCATAACACCACCGGATTCTAAAGCTGCATTATAGCTTATATCAAAATTTTTATGGTTAATTTTTTATTGATGGTAAACCCTACTTTTACATTACCCCATGGATCTCTGGCAATACCATATTTCTACTGAGAGGTTTATTGGTTTGTTGTTTCTTTAATGGTTAATTTACCAAAAATGTTAAACATTCACCATCAAGTTTTTCTATCCTGGGTAATTAAAGATGATATCTGGATGTTTTTCAGCTTCAAAAAAATTTAGCTGTACGCAAATGAGCATCACGTGGCTCATTATTAGTATTATAGAAGCACATCGATTTTTGCTGTTATTGAAGCAGTTGTAAAATCATCACCGGTAGTTTCTACCTCTACACTG
>JACDAZ010000531.1 GCA_013695175.1 Flavisolibacter sp.
AAACTGGATTGTTGATTGAAAAACAAAAGCCTATTCCTTTAGTATTTTAAGAAATAAAAATGGAATGTGGTTTTCGATGTGATATTCTTGTAGAAAAAAAACTGATTTTAGAAGTAAAATCAATTGAAGCCTTGAATGATATTCATTTAGCTCAAGTTCTTACTTATTTGAAGTTAACAAATACAAAACTTGGTCTTTTGATGAATTTTAATGTTTTGAAATTAAAAGATGGAATTAAAAGAGTTGTAAATAATTTATAACCGCAAAGAATCGCGAAGAAGTTCGCAAAGGATCGCAAAGATGGCTGAAGAACAAAAGAAATTAAAAGTAACTATAGATAACATCTCCATTGAAGTGGAGGCAGGAACTTCTATACTTCAAGCTGCCCGGCAGATAGGTGGTGATGTAGTGCCACCGGCAATGTGTTACTATACGAAATTGCAAAACAGTGGTGGTAAATGCCGTACTTGTTTAGTACGTGTAGCTGCAGGTTCTGATGCAGATCCACGACCTATGCCTAAACTCGTAGCCTCGTGCCGTACCAATGTGATGGATGGAATGGTGGTGGAGAGTATAACGAATCCTGCTGTGTTAGAAGCAAGAAAAGGTGTTGTTGAATTTTTATTGATCAACCACCCTTTGGATTGCCCTGTATGTGACCAGGCAGGTGAGTGTGACTTACAGGATCTGAGTTACCAGCACGGTGCAGAAGCAACACGTTACGAGTTTAAAAGAAGAACTTTCGAAAGAATAGATATTGGTCCTTATATACAACTACACATGACAAGGTGTATTCTGTGTTATCGGTGTGTATATGTGGCAGACCAGGTTTCTAAAGAAAGAGAACATGGCATCTTAGACAGGGGCGATCATTCTCAAATTGCTACTTACATACAAGAGTCATTGGATAATGAATTTATTGGAAATGTTATCGATGTTTGTCCGGTTGGAGCTTTAACAGACAGAACATTCCGTTTTAAAAATCGTGTATGGTTTACCAAACCATTAGAAGCACACCGTGACTGTCCTACCTGCAAAGGTGAAGTGCGGCTATGGATGCGTGGTGATGAAGTTTTAAGAGTTACTGCCAGGAAAGATCAGTGGGGTGAAGTGCAGGAATGGATTTGTAATACCTGTAGGTTTGAAAAGAAGAAAGTCAGTGACTGGATCATTGAAGGACCTACCCGAGTTGACAGGCATTCTGTTATTAATACCGGTCATTATACAAATGTGGTAAAACCTAATGAAACCATTGCCAGAGTGATGGGTGGAAAACAACCAAATTTGTTGATGGACATTCATCATGTAACTGAAGTGAACAAAGTAGAACTAAGTGAATTGCCCGGTCCTGCTACAAATGAAACATTTAATGGTAAACCTGCATCAACAGGAACCAATGTTACTGATGTAAAAAAAGGAGCAGGAAGAAATTTAGCCGGGACAGATTCTACAAATCCTAATGTTTAAAGAAGTAAATACTGAATTTGATTTATGGTTTTACTACAAATAGACTGGTTTATATTTTTTGAAAAATTGATTTTAATTGGGGCTATTATAACTCTGGCCATGGTTGTTGCCATGTATAGCACATATGCAGAAAGAAAAATTGCTGCAGTACTACAGGATCGTACAGGACCAAACAGGGCAGGCCCCTTTGGTATTTTACAACCCATGGCAGATGGGTTGAAACTTTTTATGAAGGAAGAGATCATTCCCACATTTTCTTCAAAATCTCTTTTTATTATGGGTCCAATGCTGGCAATGATTACTGCATTACTAACAAGTGCAGTAATTCCATGGGGAACAGCTATTGATGTCGCGGGAAGAATAGTGCCTTTGCAGGTTGCAGATGTAAACATTGGAATTCTTTATGTATTTGGTGTAATAAGCGTTGGTGTATATGGTATTATGATAGGTGGCTGGGCTTCTAATAATAAGTTTTCACTTATTGCGGCTATCAGGGGTGCCTCTCAAATGATTTCTTATGAATTAGCAATGGGTTTATCGCTTATTGCAGTTCTTATGATTTCCGGTTCTCTGCAAATGAGTGTTATAGTAGATCAGCAGGTTCAGCATGGATGGAATATCGTTTATCAGCCTCTTGGATTTCTTATATTTTTTATTTGTGCACTGGCAGAATGTAACCGAACACCTTTTGATCTGCCGGAAGCAGAAAATGAATTGAATTTCGGGTATCACCAGGAGTATTCATCGATGAAACTGGGTTTTTATCTTTTTGCTGAATATATAAATATGTTTATGAGCGGAGTAGTAATGGCTACCTTGTTTTTTGGTGGTTATGATATTCCTTTTGTAGATGAAGCTGCCCTTGGTAATGCGTGGTGGGTGGGGCTGTTAAGTTTTTCTGTTTTAATGGTAAAATCTATTTTATTTGTTTTCATATTTATGTGGATACGATGGACTATTCCAAGATTCAGGTATGATCAGCTTATGAACCTGGGTTGGAAAAAATTATTGCCTTTGGCACTGGCAAATATGATAATAACAGCAGTTGTAGTTTTGCTGTTGAATAAATAATAATTTTTTAGACAAACGGCTCTTAAAACGGCTAATTTTGCGCCGATAATAAGAAGGAAGAGGAAAGAGAATGCAGTTAACAAATAGAAAAAAGGAGCTTGATCGTAAGCCCATGAACTTTTGGGAAAGGTTGTACTTACCTGCTATATTAAAAGGTATGGCCATTACATTCAGTCATATTTTTAAAAAAAATCCCACTATCAATTACCCTGAAGAAAAAAGACCATTCTCTGCTGTTTTTCGTGGTGTTCAAATTTTAAATCGTGATGAAGAAGGGCGTGAGCGTTGTACTGCCTGTGGACTATGTGCTGTAGCTTGCCCGGCAGAAGCTATAACAATGGAAGCGGCTGAAAGACAATCAGGTGAAGAGCATTTGTATAGGGAAGAAAAATATGCTGCTAAGTACGAGATCAATATGCTGCGCTGCATTTTCTGTGGTTTATGTGAAGAGGCTTGTCCAAAAGATGCTATATACCTGACACAAACTTTTGCAAAAGCTAATTATGCCCGCAAGGGTTTTATATATGATAAAGATGATCTGTTAATACCAAACCCGGTTACAGATCCGGAAGGTTATAATAAGGCAAAAGGTAAAATAGGTAAGGAAATTAAATAGACAAATCAGCTGCATGAGTATAACTGAAATTCTTTTCTGGCTGCTATCTGCTTTATCACTTATTAGTGCCATCCTGGTTATTAGTAGCCGGCATCCTGTTTATAGTGTGCTTTGGCTTATTGTTACCTTTTTTACAATCTCAGGTCATTATATTTTATTGAATGCCCAGTTTTTGGCAGTTGTAAATGTAATTGTATATGCAGGCGCTATTATGGTGCTTTTCTTATTTGTAATCATGCTTATGAATTTGAATAAGGATACAGAACCTCAAAAAAGCAGGTGGTTGAAGATGGCAGGAGCAGTGGCAGGAGGCAGCCTTTTATTAATAATGGTAGCCGCTTTACGTACAACAGAAAAACAAATGAC
Organism: Flavisolibacter sp.; assembly: GCA_013695175.1. Classification (GTDB taxonomy): domain Bacteria; phylum Bacteroidota; class Bacteroidia; order Chitinophagales; family Chitinophagaceae; genus Flavisolibacter. Next base: position 3,521 of record JACDAZ010000531.1, read on the forward strand.
TGAAATGGGAAGTGGTGATATTGGTTTGATTGAAAACCTGGGTAAAGTTTTATTCACAGATTATGTGGTGCCTTTTGAAATAGCAAGTATTTTATTCTTAAGTGCTATGATAGGTGCAGTAGTAATAGGTAAAAGAGATGATTATGCTTCAGCTGTACCTAAAGAAGAGATAGAAGAAATGAAAGCTAATAGAGAAGCTATGGGTATTCCCGGCGCATAAAAAACTAAGAGTAAACATGCCGATAGAAAATTATATATTTCTTTCAATTGCACTTTTTGCTATAGGTGTTACGGGTGTTCTTACACGACGTAATGTTATTATCATATTTATGTGCATTGAGTTAATGTTGAATTCAGTGAACCTGCTTTTGGTTGCATTTTCAAAGATGCATTACCTGGCTAATTCGGCAACCAACCCTGCTGCCGGTACAGAAGCACAGCTTTTTGTTTTTTTTATAATGGTAGTAGCTGCTGCAGAAGTATGTGTAGGTCTGGCAATTATAGTTATGCTTTTTAGAAATACACATTCTGTGGATGTAAATTTTTTGAGCAGGTTAAAGCATTAAATGTTTTTAAAAGAGTAAAGTTTAAGTAGCTATTCAAATATGAATTTATTATCAAAACAAAATTCTGCTAAACTCTCCTCCATTCGAGGAGATGGAGGGTTCATATGAAGAATTTAATTTTGCTTATTCCTCTATTGCCTTTGATAGGATTTTTAATAACCGGATTAGGCAGAAAGTTTTTACCTAAAAGAGTAACAGGTATTATAGGAAGTGGAACAGTACTCGCTTCTTTTATAATTTCTCTTTATATATTTTTTCAAGAAATTTATTCTGCCACAGCAATACATTATTTTGATTTTTTTAATGTAGGTACATTAAGGGTTCCTTTTTCTTTTCTAATAGATGAACTTACTACTCTCTTCTTATTGATTATTACAGGTGTTGGTTTTTTAATTCACTTGTATTCTATTGGCTATATGTATGAAGAGAAAAGAGAACATTTTGGAAGATACTTTTCTTTTCTGAACCTGTTTGTTTTTTCAATGCTCCTGCTGGTGATGGGCTCCAATTTTGTCATCATGTTTATTGGATGGGAAGGCGTGGGTTTATGTTCTTATTTATTAATAGGTTATTGGTTTAAAAATATAGACTTTACAAAAGCAGCTAAAAAAGCTTTTGTAATGAACAGGATAGGAGACCTGGGATTTTTGTTAGCAGTATTCTGGATTATTGCAAAATTGGGTACAGCAGAATATGCAGAGGTTTTCATTAATGTAGGAAATTTAACACCCGGTGATTTAATAGGTATAACACTGCTTTTATTTTTAGGTGCTACCGGTAAAAGTGCACAAATTCCATTATACACCTGGTTGCCTGATGCTATGGCGGGTCCTACACCGGTTTCCGCATTAATACATGCTGCAACCATGGTTACTGCAGGTATATATATGATTGCCCGAAGCCATGTTCTTTTTTCTGCAGCCCCATTGACGCTCGGAATAATTGCAGTTATTGGAGCGGCTACAGCTTTACTAGCTGCAACAATTGCTGTCAGACAAAACGATATTAAAAAAGTACTTGCTTATTCAACCGTTAGCCAGCTGGGATTTATGTTTTTAGCAATCGGTAGCGGAGCATATGTAGCAGCCGTATTTCATGTAATGACTCATGCCTTTTTTAAAGCATTACTGTTTCTTGGTGCCGGATCAGTTATTCATGCCATGAGCGGTCAGCAGGACATCAGGTTGATGGGAGGGCTAAAGAGAAAATTACCAATTACATATTGGACCTTTTTAATTGGTTGTTTAGCTATAGCGGGTATAGCTCCTTTATCGGGCTTCTTTTCAAAGGACGCTATTTTATTGAATGCATTTCAAAAAGATATTTTTCTTTATGTAGTTGCATTACTTACTGCAGGGTTAACTGCTTTTTATATGTTTCGATTGTTCTATACTACTTTTTATGGAAGCTTTCGTGGCACGGAAGAACAAAGACTTCATGTGCATGAAAGTCCACCAACGATGACCATACCATTGATTGTTCTTGCCGTACTTTCTGTGGTTGGTGGCTTTGTTGGTATACCTGAATTATTTGTAGAAGGTGGCGAAAGATTGACTGCCTTTTTAGCCCCTGCTGTTCCTGCCGGTGAGTTACATGTTGAACATTCTACTGAATGGTTATTAATAGCCCTGACAACAATTATTTCTTTGGTTGCTATTTTAATTGCATGGCGCAGGTATAGAACTTATAAAGATGAAAGATCGAATGCAATAACCAGAATATTTGAAAACAGGTGGTATGTAGATGAATTGTACAACAGCATATTTGTAAAGCCGGTAAATAAACTAGGTAAAGTAGCTAATATATATTTTGAAAGAAATGGTATAGATGCTATTGTAAATGGTATAGGAAGATTGGTGCATTATGGAGGCAGGCAATTAAGATGGTTACAAAGCGGGCAAATAGGGAGTTATGTTTTACTGATGGTGATAAGCATGTTTTTATTTTTCGTGTTGCAATTCTTTTTAAGAAAATAACAGAGAATTGCTGATTATATTAAGTTGACGAATCAAATCTTCTTCGGAAGTAACAGCATATGATTGTATTACTTATTTTTTTAGTTCCCTTACTTGGTGGTATTATTTCTTTTTTTATATCAAATGATAAGGCTGCCAGGATATGGACCTTTTTTGTTTCTCTTGTTACACTTGCATTCACCATTGCAACTCTTACAACATTTAAAGCTGCTAATGATTTGCAATTTTCTGCTGAATGGATGGGAAACCTCGGTAGTTCATTTTCTCTTTCACTTGAGGGCATGTCTCAACTTCTTTGTCTTTTAACTGCTGTTTTATATCCTGTTATTTTAATAGCTACCTGGAAAACTAACTACAGGAAGGCAAACAACTTTTTTGCTTTGCTTTTACTGACGCAAGCCGGATTGATGGGTGTGTTTACTGCTACCGATGCATTATTGTTTTATTTCTTTTGGGAGCTGGCATTAATACCAATGTATTTTATGAGTTCAGGTTGGGGAGGTGAAAGACGTATTCCAGTAACATTTAAATTTTTCATTTATACCTTTTCTGCTTCTGTATTAATGCTGATAGGGTTAATTTATGTATACATTCAAACCCCTGATCAATCTTTTGCATTAGAAAGTTTTTATAACGCTACTATGTCCACCAGCACGCAAAGCTGGGTCTTCTGGCTTTTGTTTGTTGCGTTTGCCGTAAAAATGCCTGTATTTCCTTTTCATACATGGCAACCCGATACTTATGAACAATCGCCTACTGCTGCTACTATGGTCTTAAGTGGATTAATGGTAAAAATGGGCGTATTTGGATTGATACGATGGGTACTTCCCGTTGTACAGGTAGCAGCCTATTCATGGGGTGATGTAGTAATGAGTTTAGCTGTAATAGGTGTTATTTATGCATCTATAATTGCTATACAGCAAGATGACTTAAAACGATTAATTGCTTATTCATCTATAGCACATATTGGCATCATGGCTCTTACTGTTTTTGCCGAAACAAAATCCGGATTTCAGGGAGTCATGATACAGATGTTTAACCATGGAGTAAACATTACAGGGTTATGGATTGTGGTTGAATTGATTGAAAGACAATTCGGCACCCGTAAGCTTTCGCAGTTAGGAGGTATTGCACAAAAAGCTCCCGCACTGGCAACCTTATTAGTAATAGTTGCTTTTGCCAATATATCTCTGCCGCTTACCAATGCTTTTGTAGGCGAATTCTTGATGTTTAATGGTATCTGGAACTCTGACGTTACAAAGTATAATATATTGTTTACAGCACTGGCAGGCTTAAGTATCATTCTGGCTGCAGTATATACCTTAAATATGGTGCAAAAAATATTTTTTGGTGTTACCAATCCCCTTACGGAAAAGACATATGATATTGCTTTGAATGAAAGAGTGGCTTTGGGTGCAATTGTGCTTTTGATTTTCGTTTTTGGTGTATATCCTCAGCCATTGTTGAATATTACTGATGGATTTACCGATAAATTACTTAAGGATATAAATATTAATCACTTGCTTGTAAAATAGTATGAACGTTTTAATCTTATCAGCTATCAGTGGCGTTATCATGATGTTCAGCTCCTTCTTTATTAAAAGCAAGGGTTCTATTCGCATTTTAGCACATGTATTATTGTTGGCTATTCTTGCCGCAAATGTTCTTGAATTGGAGGGTATTCGTTTTTTTGAAATAGATACCAGTGGAATGATGGTGTTCAACCGGTTTGCATTGCTTTTTACATTAATTGCTAATGCCTGCACGTTTCTCTTCTTCCTGTTATCCTCAAAAGATATGGAAAGAGTAGGTATAAATTACAGCGATTATTTTGCTCTTATTTTTTTTATACTTGCCGGTTTTACGCTTACATCCTCTTTTGTTTCTCTGTTAATCCTGTTTTTAGGTATTGAAATAATTTCTATTCCGTTATACATATTGGCGGGTAGCGATAAAAGAAATTTAAAAAGCAATGAAGCTTCTTTAAAATATTTTTTAATGGGAGCTTTTTCCACGGGCCTTATGTTGATGGGAATAGCTTTAGTATATGGCGCAACAGGTACATTTACTACTACAGCTATGAGCATTACAGGTGAGGGTGGAGTTCCTGTGTTGTTTATGGCAGGTTTAATGATGCTTTTATTTTCAATGTCTTTTAAAGTTTCAGCTGCACCTTTTCATTTTTGGACACCCGATGTTTATGATGGTTCTCCTACTGTATTTACTTCTTTTATGTCTACTGTAGTTAAAGCTGCAGGATTTATAGCTTTCTTACGCTTATTTGCCGATGCATTTGGCGATATAAGAGAAGAATGGAAAATATTGGTGGCCATTATAGCGGCAGCTACATTATTTGTTGGTAATATAACAGCTGTTTTTCAGCAAAGCGTTAAAAGAATGCTGGCCTATTCATCTATAGCACAGGCAGGGTTTATGATGCTGGCTGTTTATTCTTTAAATGCAGATGCAAGAGATGGGCTAATATTATATGCAGCGGCTTATTCTATAGCTACCATAAGCATATTTGCAGTTCTTATAAAAATGGGAGATTATACCTTTGATGGCTTTAATGGATTTGCCAGGCAACAACCTCTTTTAGCTGGTACTTTAGTCGTTTTCCTTTTGTCACTTGCCGGTATTCCTTTAACAGCGGGGTTTTTATCCAAGTTTTATATGTTAAGAGCAGCATTATATGGTGGAGCAGTATGGCTGGTAATTTTTGCGGTTATCATGGCAGCAGTCAGTGTTTATTATTATTTCAGGTTAATTCAGGCTATGTATTTCAAAGAAGGCGTTGCTGATACAGTTATTGAGGTTACACCTGGTTTTAAATTTGCACTGGTTACTATGGCCGGGCTTACTATTTTATTGGGGGTATATCCATCCTTGCTTATAAACTGGCTGTATTTTTAAATAAAAAATTTAATAAAAAAAAGATTCATTTTTTCAATACGCATTTCTAAAACTAGTTTCCTTAACTTAGTAGCTTCTGTTTCAGCTGTTAAATAATATATGCTGTTATAGCTCATAAGGTTTAAAGACGAAGAGATTGAAGATCAACTTACTTGAGAAGACAAGCAGATATTTTTGTATCAAAGTTTTTGATGCTTATTGTATTAAACTACGTATTCCTACCCTAAATCCGATTCCATCTTTTTTTAGTTTTAATAGGTAAATATCTTTATTAACTAAAAAATCTATGAAATCTAATTATTTAAAAATGGTATGTTTTAGCTCCATTTTTGAAGCGTTTTTAAAATTAAAAAAAATATATTATTTAAAAATTTTCACGCAGGATAACAATGAATGTAATTTTTCATTAGAATTGTAACCCTGAATGCATTTGAAAATTTAAAACAATCTAAAATCTAAAAATTAAGATCATGGCAGACACAAGACCGACTGCAAGTACAACTTCAGTAAAGGCTACATCAGTACAACCAAAGAAAACCAGTAACATTATCTCCTGGCTAGCTCCAATTCTTTGTATTGTATTAGGTTATATTATCTGGAGATTTTTAATGGGAAACCCTACAGGATTTAATCAACCCGATCCGGCAGGTGGATTTTGGCCTCATCACTTAGGTCCTAAAGATGCCTTTCATCGTATTTATGAAGGTGGAATTATTGTACCTCTTCTAATTGGAATGTTTTTAATGGTAATTGCCTTCTCTATTGAGCGTTTTATAACTATCAATAAAGCATTAGGTAAAGGTTCTATTGCTGATTTTGTTCGTCGTGTACAATATCATTTGGCAAATAAAAATGTGGATGCAGCTTTAGCTGAGTGTGACAAGCAGCGTGGTTCTGTTGCTAATGTTATGAAAGCAGGGTTACGTCGTTATAAAGAAATGATCAATGTAACAGATCTTGATACGGAGCAAAAAGTAATATCAATTCAAAAAGAAGTTGAAGAAGCAACTGCTTTGGAATTACCAATGCTACAGAAAAACCTGGTTTTCTTATCTACACTTGTGTCTTTAGGTACGTTAGTTGCACTTTTAGGAACGGTACTGGGTATGATTCGTTCATTTGCCGCTCTTGGTGAAGAAGGTGGTGCCGGTGCTGCAAGTAACCTTGCCGTAGGTATATCCGAAGCTTTGTATAATACAGCTCTTGGTATTGCCACTTCTTCTTTTGCCTTAGTTATGTATAATATTTTTACAACAAAAATTGATAATATAACTTATGGTATTGATGAATCGGGTTTTACGTTAACTCAAAGCTTTGCTTCTACTTATAAATAGCAGAAAATTTATTTTTCTGTTTTTATGAAAAATTAGAAATAAAGCATCTCACTATTAAATTTCCTTATAATGCCAAGTGTTAAAATACCTAAACACACTACAGAAAATGATATGACTCCTTTTGTGGACATAGCATTTTTGATCCTGACGTTTTTTATCATGGCAACTAAAATGAAGCCACCCGAGCCGGTGGAGATTGTTACACCTCACTCTGTTTCAACAGATAAGTTGCCCGAAAATGATGCCTTAATGATAGAATTTGATGCAAATGGAAGAGTATTTTTTACCATGCTGGCAGAAGCAAATCCTGATGCCAAAAGATATGTCATTGAAAACGTCAATTCTAACAGAAATCTGGGATTAACTGATGCTGAAATGAATAATTTTGTAAAATCATATACAATAGGTGTTCCATTTACACAGCTAAAATCTTTTCTTTCTCAGTCAGACGAAGCTCAGAAGAAGATTGTTCAACCAGGTATTCCTGTTAGAGACTCTGCAGCTAATGAACTATATTATTGGGTTAATGCAGGTATCAAAGGCTTCCAGGGAAGAAAAATTAATTATTTAATAAAAGGGGATAACAGTGCTGCTTATCCTGATTTTAAAAGAATATTAGAAGCTTTTAAAAGGAATGACATCTTTAAGTTTCAGTTAGTTACCTCACCACAGGAAGCGCCGGTGGGGAGCGAGTTATATAAAAAAAGAGCCGGGCAATCACAAACTGAAGCCCCGGCTACTAGTAATTAAATTTTAAAATTAACCAATATGGCAAGTTTAGATAGCGGTGGTGGAGATGGTGGACATAAAAAAGGCCCGGGGGTCAAAAAGGCTAAAAGACTTTCAACCAGGGTTGATATGACTCCTATGGTTGATCTGGGTTTTTTACTGATTACGTTCTTTATTTTCACAGCAACCATGAATGATCCTGCAGCTATGCAGTTATATATGCCAAAGGATACGGACAACCAGGAAGAGCTTAATAAAGCAAAGGAATCAGGAGCTTTAACAATAATGTTGGGGAAGAATAACCAGGTATATTATTATGAAGGGCAGTTATTACCAGATGGTTCTAATTTTATGTCTACCAATTTTAAGGGTATTCGTGATGTAATTATTAACAAAAAGCGAACTACGCCACCTGATGATTTAGTAATAGTTATTAAACCAAATGAGGAAGCAACTTATAAAAATACGGTGGACATTTTGGATGAGATGACGATAAATGATATTAAGCGTTTTGCTTTGGTAGATATTACACCTCAGGAAAATGAACCTTTAAAAGCAACTGAAGGATCAGGTGGAACACCTTGATTTTTTATGGATTATCAGATCAAAAGCATCTAAATACAAACAGACAATATGGAAGCAAACAAAATATTACAAGCTGATGTACTGGATATACTCTTTGAAAACAGAAACAAAGAGTATGGAGCCTATGAGCTAAGACGAAAGTATAACAAGCGCATGATTACTGCTATGTTAGCTACATTAGCAGCATTAATAATAGTATTTGCTGTTTCATTTTTAGCGGGCCAATTGGAGGATACATCAACAGCAGCTATTGAAATCAGGGATGTTGAGCTGGTGAATATTGTGGAAGAAGAGCAAAAGCCGGAACCACCACCACCACCACCACCAAAACAAGAGCCACCTCCCAAAGTTGAGATGACAAAATTTACACCTCCTAAAATTGTAAAAGATGAAGAGGTTAAAAAAGAAGATATTCCACCTGAAGTAGCAAAACTAGAGGCGACAAAAATTGATGTGGTTAGCCAGGAAGGAATTAAGGATATGGGTATAGCAACACCAGTTATCGATGAGGGTAAAGCAGTAGTTGTAGCCCCGGTTGATAACACTAATTACGATCAGACATTTACCAAGGTGGAAGTGGAAGCTTCTTTTAAAGGTGGTGAAGGTGCATGGCGTAATTATCTTACCCGTAATCTTAATGCCAGTGCCCCTATTGATAATGGCGCAAATCCCGGTCAGTATACAGTGGTAGTTCAGTTTATCGTGGATAAAGAAGGTAACATAAGTGAAGTAACTTCTTTATCTAAACATGGTTATGGTATGGAAGATGAGGCAATGCGTGTAATACGCCGTGGACCTAAATGGGAGCCTGCTATTCAAAATGGTAGAAAAGTAAAAGCTTATCGT
>JACDAZ010000017.1 GCA_013695175.1 Flavisolibacter sp.
CTTATTGGCTAATGCATTTTACAAAACGTCTACAATACTAATACCAATTGCTATTCATTTAGGCTGGAATGCTACAACCCAGATCATTTTTTCTGAAGGACCCATTGGTGATCAATTATTAACAAAAGTTGAACCGGTACCCGAAGTGACTGTTTCATGGTTAGTTTATATAATAGTCATTTATTTTCCTGTTATTAGCATGTTTGCTATAAATTATTTTCTATTAAGATTTAAAAGCAGAATAATTACCAATCATGAAAAAATAATTTAAATTTAATTATAGGTTTAATTTATAATTGAAAAGTAAATTTAATCATGAAAAACAAAGAAAAAGATATGGCAATTATTGCAGCTTCTGTTTTCCTGGCACTTGCCATGGCTATTGGTAATACTATTAGAAAACTGTGATAAAAAAAATATGTTAGCTGATATTAAATTAATCTTCTAATTCTTTAGTAAATAATTTTAAAAACATAGTCTAATCTGAGGATTACTTTCAACAGTTAAAAAATAATTCTTTAATTGGCATCGTAATCTTACTATCATCTATCAGTAATTACTGATTACATAAAATAGGTCATTTATACAATTGCGCAGGCAGTGCTGTTAATTTACTTTTGTTATACCTTAATGAAAACAATAATCCAATCCTAAGTAAAGCCCAGGCATCCAATATTGATAAACCCATTAAACAACTTCAATTGATGACCTGAAATAATTTCCCCTTGAAAGAGGGGATTTTTTTTATTTAACAGCCAGTTCAATCCATACAGGTGCATGATCACTTGATTTTTCCCATCCTCTCACATCCCTGTCAACACCGGCTGCTGTAAGTTGTTTTTCTATTTGCGGACTCAATAAAAAATGATCAATTCGTAACCCGGCATTTCTATCATAGGCTTTTCTAAAATAATCCCAGAATGTATAAATAACTTCATCAGGATAGAATTTTCTTATGGCATCTGTCCAACCCTGCGCAACTAATTGATGAAATGCTGAACGAACTTCCGGACGAAACAAGGCATCTTTTAACCATCGTTCGGGTTTATATACATCCAGTTCAGTAGGCATCACATTAAAATCACCGGTTAATACAACAGGTTTTTTAGTTGCAATAAGTTCTGATGCATGAATGGTCAGCCTTTCAAACCACTTTAATTTATAATCAAACTTGGGTCCCGGTGCAGGATTACCATTAGGTAGATAAAGACAACCTATAGTTATACCATCAACTATTGCTTCAATATATCGGCTATGCATATCTTCAGGATCGCCCGGCAACACTCTTGTTATTTCCTTTGGTTCTGAATTGCGAGATAATATTGCGACTCCATTCCAGCTTTTTTGTCCATGCCATATGGCATGATATCCTGCATCCTTAATGGCCTGCAAAGGAAATTTTTCTTCAGGCGCTTTTAATTCCTGCAGGCAAACAACATCAGGTTGTTTTTCATTCAACCATCTTAGCAAAACCGGTAACCTTCCATTGATACCATTTACATTATAAGTTGCAATTCGCATACATGTTTATTGTTGTTATGCTGAAATTAAATTAATTGCAGAAACAAAAGCATTGAAAATATTTCTGTCCCATCCAATTTATTTATCACTTATCCAGGCTATGATCTTTTAAAACGATCTCTCCTTTTACAAGCCATGAAACACCAAAAGCTATCAGAGCAACCCACTCCAGCCAAAAAACAGGTTTAAAAGTTGCTGAACCATCAGGTTCATTTTGCGTTAAACCAAAAAATGCAATCAAGGCTATACAAATAATAATTACGATACCAGATGTTCTGTAAATGATGTTCCTGATCTTTTTTTCTTTTGTTTTAATTCCCTTGCTTTTTGTAAAAAGAAAAAAGGAAATATAAGCCAACACTATAAAAAATAATGCAGCAGCTGTATAATGAATTACTCTTCTTATTTCATGATCCGGTAAATGAACAATGGCACAACTATGCGCACTGTTATCATTAGTAGGAAACAAGGCAATACAGATGGCAAAAAATGCAGCTATGGATGTAGACCATTTATCAATTCTTTCAAGTCCATTATATGCAAACAGAAAAAAAGCAACAGCAAATAAAATTCCTACAAATACACTTCCTGATACTGTATAATAATAATGGCTGATCGAATCCTGGACAATAATGCAATTACTGAAAAAATAATTTACAAAAAGCATAGCAGGAGCCAGGCTCATTCCCAGCCATCCTACAGATTTTCGAAGAGTCATAAAAGAAATAATGCGTGGGTCTAACTGGTCTTTTGTAGTTGCCATCGTTATTACTTCTTCAAAATGAAATAAATTTTTGTTACTTAACAGCTAAACAAGTGCTACAAAAGAAAATTGCACTTATTACTTGAACTTAGAAATTAAAAACCTTTAATAGCTTTTTTTTCGCCACCCGCTTCTATAACAGATGTTCCCATAACACTGATAGTTGATTTAATAAAATCCTTTTCATCTGCTTTATATATATTATCTACATACTTCTGTGGGTTACGATCTATGTAAGGAAACCAGGTACTATGTATTTGTATCATAATCCTGTGTCCTTTTTTAAATGTATGTAGTACATCCTGTAAGGGTACATTCACATCACTTACCTGACCGGGTACAAAAGGTTGTGGTTTTTCAAAGCTATTCCTGAACCTGCCTCTAAAAACTTCAGCTCTTACCAATTGCTGATATCCGCCCATAGTTACATTTTTGGGATTATGTTCATACTCCGGATGGTATTGCGGATATACATCAATAAGTTTCACCACAAAATCTGCGTCTGTACCCGTCATTGACACTTTTAATCTTGCCAGAATTTCACCTGCAATTGTAACATCTTTGGTTAGAGTGTCAGTTTCAAAAGTCAATACATCCGGCCTGCGGGAAGCATAACGTTGATCATCGCTCATATACCTGCGTGGAGTAAATGTCAGTGCTTCGATTTCAGATGTATATGGAACCGGTTTATCAGGATCACTTACATAAGAAAAAATAGCATTTTCATTTATTGATTTATCAAGTGAAAGCTTTCCGTTTTCGCCAAAATAAAAACGAACTGAAGGCAGTTCTTTTGGTGGCCATGCATCAAATTTCTGCCACTGTTTTGTTCCTGTATTAAACATATAAGCTTCAGGTAAATTTGCATTGCCTTCATCTTTTAAATGGTAAGCAAAGAATGGAAGTTCTATTTCCCGCTGGTAAAAAGTAGAAATGCTGTCGCCAAAATAAATATGGTTGTGAATGCTTTTTCCTTTCTCACTTGCCCAGTCGCCATGCGCCCAAGGTCCCATTACAATCATATTTTTAGCAGCGGGAGAAGTTTTTTCTATGGTTTTGTAAATATTAAGAGGTCCATATAAATCTTCTGCATCAAACCAGCCACCAACAGTCATTACAGCAGGTTTTATGTTTTGTAAGTGTGGCAATATGTTCCGCCTTTGCCAGAAGGTATCATAATTAGGATGATTAATGATCTGTTGCCAGAAAAAATTATCGTGCTGATATTTCTCTGTAATATTTTTCAAAGGTCCCAGGCGTAAATAAAAATCATAAGCATCTTTAACAGGTAAAGAAAATAGGCGCCTCAATTCTGTATTAAACCAATCTGTTCTTGTATTTTCTTTTTTTTGATACCCAAAAACAGCGAAAGCCGGTGTATAGCTTAACAGGTAAGCACCCATATGGTGAAAATCATCAAAAAAGAAATCGGCTATTGGTGCCTGTGGTGAAACGGCTTTCAATGCAGGATGCGCATCCGGTAAAGCGGCAGCAGAATAAAAACCAGGATAAGAAATTCCATACATTCCTACTCTGCCATTATTACTCTTTATATTTTTTATCATCCATTCAATGCTGTCCCAGGTGTCGGAACTTTCATCAATTGCTTTTTTATTTTTAAGATCATTACCCGGTATATTGGGGCGCATGTTATCATACAATCCTTCACTCATATAACGGCCACGCACATCCTGAAAAGCAAAAATATATCCATCCTTTACAAGAAGATCTGACGGATGCCCATGCAATTTCCAATCAGTGTAAGATGAAGCATTATATGGTGTACGGTTTAAGAGTACAGGATAAGCTTTAGACTTATCCTTTGGAACATAAACTACTGTAAAAAGCTTAATGCCATCACGCATAGGTACCTGGTATTCGAACTTATCATAATACTGCCTCACAAAAATTGAATCTTGATTTTGAGCATATAAAGCAGAAGACGTTATAGAAAATAATAGCAAGAATAAAAATCGCATGGAAAAAGAGTTTAAGGAATATCTAAACTACAATAAAAAATTACTCCATCTTATATGTAGTTGCCTTTCTTATTGTCTCCCAATCTTTGAAGGAATAATACAATGTGTTTGTGAATTTGTTACTCTCTCTTATAATGGTATTGATGATGGATGAAAACTTTATAAACAAAAAGCTATCAATTCTTATTTGGTTCAGATCACAATTAAAAAAGCCTGACTACAAGTTCGTAATCAGGCTTAATATTATTTTAAAGAATCTATCTACCTTCTCAGCTCTGGTTGTTGTTCTACCTTGGCCTTATTCAATACAGTGGTTATACTGGCAATAACACCTGCAATATCAGAAAGATCTGCAGGGAGTATCATGGTATTATTGATCTTAGCCAGCTTACCAAATTCCGTTAAATATTGTTCTGCTATCCGAAGGTTCACCGCATTCATACCACCTTCGCTATTGATAGATTTGGCAATTTCCATGATACCTTTTGCAGTAGCTACAGCCACCAGTTCAATTTCTGATGCAGTACCCGATGCTTCATTTATTCGTCTTTGCATTTCACCTTCCGATCTGGCAATCGTTTCCTGCTTCTCTCCTTCTGCCCTGTTTATCTTGGCTTGCTTATCACCTTCCGATTCTGCAATCAATGCCCGCTTTTCTCTTTCTGCACGCATTTGTTTTTCCATGGCATCTTTAATGCTTTGTGGTGGTGATATATTTTTCACTTCGTAACGCGAAACTTTGATACCCCATGGAACGCTTGCTTTGTCAACAGCTTCCACTATACTTACATTGACTGTTTCTCTTTCTTCAAATGTTTTATCAAGTTCCA
>JACDAZ010000025.1 GCA_013695175.1 Flavisolibacter sp.
GAACCTGCTAAAAGTATATAGCTAAATGAATAAAGCTTTATGAAAATATCGAAGCTGCGGATGAATCCAAAAAAACTTAATAGAATTAATATAGAAATTATAAATCTAAAAACAACTTCCTTCATAAAATTACTCAACACCGCTTTTCTTTGTTGCAATGCAAAAGCTTCCAATATTATAAATATGGTAAAGCCAAATCCAAAAGGAAATATCCAGTAATAATATTCAAGTATCTGGGGGGAGTTATCAAAGACATTATCTATTAAAATGTCTTTGAAAATGACACCTGCAATAGTAACCAACACAAAACCTGCAACAGGTATCAGCAATGCCCACGACATGAGGTCATGCTGTTTTACCGGCAACCAATACCTGTAATAAGGATAAAATTTATGAATAAAAGCAGGCATGCCAAAGCTGGAGACTGCAAACATTATATTGGCAATGGCTATAAATGCTCCTGTTAAGCCATATTGTTCGGGAGTAAAACCACCTTCGCGGGTAAATAAATAGGTATTAAAAAAACCGAGAGCAAAACCAAAATACACCATCATGGATGATACTATGCTTTGCCTGCGGATAGTGCTCATGTATTAAATTCAAATGTGCTGATGTGCAAATATGCAAATAAAATAACCAAAGCATATTCAAATGAAAAAACAGGCACTTATATTTTTTTTACATCGATGTAAAAATTGGGATCTGGTTCTAATTGATCCCGTGTATTTTCAGTTCCATATTTTGTCCATTCTGTAACCGGCGAGATCCATTTTCCATTTTTCAGTTTTACCGGCATTTTAAAACCTTCCACGCAATTTGTCCATCTGTAAGCATCAGGATTTACTTCCAGAACCGGTATTTTTGTTGTGCGTAAGTATTGATCAAAAACCTTACTGAAGTCCCTGCCGCTTTCTTTGCTGATATATTGTTCCACATCTTTTGTGGTAACAGTAGAATGAAAAAATGTTTTGTTTAACCCTCTTAAGATTTGCCTGAAAATTTCATCATCATTAATTACCTGTCTTATAGTGTGAAGCATATTTGCAGCTTTTGGATACATGTCTACGCTACCTTCCTGGTTTACACCATATATACCTATAATGGGTTTATCGTTTTGTATAGATTTACGTACACCTTGTATATATGCATTACCTGCATCTTTGCCAAAATGAAATTCTGTAAACAAGGTTTCTGAATAAGAAGTAAATCCTTCGTGCACCCACATATCAGCAACATCTTTTGTAGTTATATTATTGCCAAACCATTCATGTCCTGCTTCATGCACAATAATAAAATCCCATTTTTTGCCCCACCCGGTGCCTGAAAGGTCGTTTCCTAAATAACCATTCTGGTATTTATTACCGTAAGCAACAGCGCTTTGGTGTTCCATTCCAAGGTGTGGCGATTCCACAAGTTTAAAATCATCTTCATAAAATGGATATGGTCCAAACCAGTGTTCAAAAGCCTCTAAAGTTTGTTTTACCTGAACAAAATGCTTTTTTGCTTTTTCAAGATTATAATTTAAAACCCAGTAGCTGCAGTTCAAATCACCGTTTTCTCCTTTAAAGGTTTCTGTAAAATTGGTATACTTGCCTATGTAAGGAATTATATTGTAGTTGTTGATAGGGTTGGTTACTTCCCATGTATAGGTTGCCGTTTTATTTTGAACCTTTTTATTTATCAATTTACCGTTACCTACTCCGGTTAAACTATCCGGTACATGAATGATTAACCTTGCTCCATTATCAGGTTCATCGCTTTGGTGATCTTTACATGGATACCAGGCGCTGGCTCCCAAACCCTGAACAGCAGCACTCATCCACGGTCTTCCGTAATCATCCTTTTTCCAGATCCAGCCGCCGTCCCAGGGTGGATTTTTTGCTTCAATTGGTTTACCGTTATAAACAAATGATATAGTTTGAACAGAATTAAATTCTGCTTTTGGTAAGGGTATAAACCATACATTGCCTTCGTTGTAATAAGGTTTACCGGGATAATTAATATAATATTTGTTGTTATAAAATATACTGTCTATCCTTAATGGTCTTTGCAGGTCTATTTGTATATAATCAGAATAATTTCTTTGTACTACTTTATATTGAATAGTTGATTTGCCGCGAATGGTTTTTGTTTCAAAATCAGGAGTTACTTCAACAGTATAATGCAAAACATCCCACCATGCTCTTTCAGGTGTGATGGTACCGCGTAAAGTATCACCACGTGTAAAATTATTTTTTTTGTTTAAGGGTTGTGCGTGTAATGAAATACCAATAGTACAGCAACAAACAAAGAGCAGGATTAATTTTTGCATCATCTTCCTTGACATTTTTAAAACAAATTGTTTGCTAATTTAGACGGCTTCACCTATATAAATGAACCGCCTACATAAATATTTTGCATTTTCTTTTGTTTTGATCATTTCTCTTTCCTGTTATAACAGCACAAAAGATAACGTCAATATTTTTCACTACAACGAAACTTCGGGTGTTGCTTCTATAGACCCTGCCTTTGCAAAAAATCAATCTATTATGTGGGTAGTGCACCAGCTATATAATACTTTGGTGCAGGTAGATGATCAGCTGAACCTGGTTCCTTCATTAGCTAAAAGCTGGACTGCTTCTGAAGACAGGAAAGTTTATACATTTCATTTACGTAATGATGTTTTTTTTCATGATGATCCTTGTTTTGCCGGTGGTAAAGGAAGAAGAATGACAGCAGATGATGTTCTTTATAGTTTTAATCGAATTACTGATCCAACTGTAGCCAGTCCCGGTTCGTGGATATTTAATGATAAAGTAGACCCGGTAGATGGTTTTAAAGTTTTGGATGATACCACTTTCCAGGTAAAGCTTCTTCGGCCATATAATCCAATACTTGGAATTTTATCAACTCAATATTGTTCTATTGTACCTAAAGAAGCAGTTGATCGTTATAAAAATGATTTTAGAAGACATGCGGTAGGTACAGGACCCTTTCAATTTGTTGCATGGGAAGAAGGACAGGCTATGATCCTCAAAAAAAATCCAAACTATTTTGAAACCGATGAGAGCGGCAACAGGCTGCCGTATGTAGATGGAGTAAAAATTGGTTTTGCTGATAGTAAAGCAACTGAGTTTCTTTTATTTCGCCAGGGAAAACTTGATTTTATAAATGATATTGATCCTTCTTTTAAAGATGAAGTATTAACTAAGAAGGGAACACTAAGAAAAGACTGGGAAAATAAAATTCAATTGCAGGTTCATCCTTACTTAAATATTGAATACCTGGGAATTTTAGTAGATACAGCAAACTCAATTGTAAGTTCATCTCCCATGAAACTTAAAAAAGTAAGGCAGGCTATTAATTATGGATTTGACAGGAGGAAACTGGTTTTATACCTGCGTAATTCTTTAGGTATTGCAGCAGAAAGTGGTTTTGTTCCTGTTGGTTTACCATCATTTGACAGTACAATAGTTAAGGGTTATCATTACAATCCGCAGTTATCAAGAAAACTATTAGCAGAAGCAGGAATTTCAGGGGCGGATCTTCCTGTAATAAGATTACTAACCATTCCTATTTATGCAGATATTGCCAGTTTTATAGCAAAGCAGCTTGAGGAAATAGGCTTTAAGGTGCAGGTGGAGGCAATTCAAAAATCATTATTACTGGAGCTTACATCCAGTTCACGAGCACCTTTTTTCCGGGGCAGCTGGATTGCTGATTATCCCGATGCAGAAAATTATTTATCTGTGTTTTATTCCAAAAACCCGGCACCTCCCAATTATACACGTTACAACAATCCTGCTTTTGATGCTGTATTTGAACAGGCATTGGCAGAAACAAATGATTCTGCACGGTATATACTTTACCGGCAGGCAGATCAGATCATGATGCAGGATGCGCCTGTTGTACCATTATGGTACGATGTGGTGGTAAGGCTGGTTCAACCCTGGATACAGGACTTTCAGCCGAATTCTCTAAACTTACTGGAGCTGAGAAGGGTGAGGAAGGTGAAAATGTAAAATGTAAAATGAAAAAAAGCCAGTTAGTCATCAGCTTTCAGTAAACAGCTGTAAATAGTACGTCCATCCGACTTCGAACTCTTACTTCATTCTCAAACTAACACTTTAAGGTATCAGGTATCAGCCACCAGCATCAGCTTTAAGCTTGCAGTAGTAAGCAAATCTGACTTCCGACTTCTTACATCATTTAGAACTTCATATTTCAATCACAATACATACACATTTATGTAAACAACAACCTGATACATTAAAGTTTAAAAGTAAACTCTAAAACTATTGTTTACTTACCTGGCTGCTTTGTTGGGCATGCAAATATTCAACAAGATTAACCAGTTCTTGTTGGTTCATCAATTGGTGAAGGTTTGAAGGCATCATGGAATTGTCCATGATCTTTCTTGATTGGACTTGTGCTTTTTCATAACGCTTTTTTATTCCACCGGGCAACATTACTTCAAGCGCGTCTTCCGTTTCACTGGCAATAATTCCGGCTACCACATTGCCATCTTTCATTTTAATCACATAACCCTCATACCCAAAATTTATTCCATTATCAGGGTGGATAATAGCAATATACAAGGCGTCTTTCGTTAGTTTATTACCAATCTGCGTGAGGGCAGGTCCAAATGGCTGTCCCTCATTACCAAGCTGGTGGCAGGTAGAGCAGGTTTTTAAGAATACCTGTTTTCCATTATTTGGTTCTCCTGTCATTTTTGCCAAAACACTAATAGGAGGCAAAGGCTTTCCACCGGTATATGAAACCTGCAGGTACTTTAATCCTTCTAACCTGATGTCTTTCCGGAAATTAGAAGCTAAACCTGTAGCAGCCGTAGCTT
>JACDAZ010000072.1 GCA_013695175.1 Flavisolibacter sp.
ATGCTGTTTTACTTTATGATGACGAAGACATAAAAGCATTGCAGCAATTACATGTTGTACGCTTCCCGACATTCCAAAAAATTAAAGAGGTTTATGCTGCTCTTGTAAATTTTTTACAAATACCAAATTATTCAGGGCAGGATCAAACATTTAATTTTCAGTTTGAAACTTTTATAAGGAACTTCAAATTGAATGGTAATGAAGCATTGTATGCACTTAAAGCTTTAGAACAGGATGGCTGGATTTATTTTAATGAAAAAAACTTTAGACCTTCTACAGTAGTATTTACAACTACAAAAGATCAGCTATATGAATTTCAAAATGCACATCCTGACCTGGAACCCATGGTTATTACACTTCTCAGGACCTACGAAGGCATATTTGATTTTCCTGCAACTATATCTGAAAATTTATTATCACGTTTATTAAAAACAGAAGAAAGCGAAATAAAAAAAATGCTAAAGCAGATAGAAGCTTTTCACATTTTACAATATGTACCTCATAATGATGAACCACAGATTCAATTTCAAAAAAATCGTGTTGCCATAAATGAGCTGAGAATAAATATGGAGCTTTTTGAAAAAAGGAAAATAGCTTTTTTAAAAAGGGTTGAAAAAATAGTTGAATTCACAGGTACCAATATTTGCAGAAGCCAATTTATTAACGGGTATTTTGGAGATGAAAAAACTACTCCTTGTGGAATATGTGATAATTGCCTGGCAAAAAGAAATACTATTTTATCAACCGAAGAATTTGAAAGAATTACTTCGTTGATACAACAACAATTATTAGAAAAGGCGCAGCCTTATGAAAAACTAATTGCCAGTCTTAAAATTATAAATAGAGAAAAACTAATTAAGGTTATAGAATTTCTGCAGGCGGAAAAAAAAATATCAATTGATGAAAATGGATTAATATTTAATTCTGCTGTTGTTGACCGGGTATAGGCATTCCAATTTGTGCACCTAATGTTGCGCCTGACTGAACACTTCTATGTTCAATCATTTTTCCTGCATCATTAAATTTAAAAATATCAACATCATTTACTTTAAAAGATTTACCTGACGCTTTCATTCCCATTAAATCTCCTTTCCAGGTTCCTGACCATTCACCATAAACCATAACATAGTCGCCATCTGCAACTGCCAATAAATATTCACCTTTTATGTCCGGAACTGCTTGCAGCCATGCTTGTAACATATACCTGCTGCTGTCAATGTTTTTCAATGGAGGCATAGATCCGTCACCATATTCTACCATAGAAGAATCAACATGTTTCATTATTACATCAACATTTTTTTCATTAAAAGCTCTTACACTTTCTAAAGCTGCTTCTTTATTTCTTTCTTCTTTTTGTTCCTGCGTAAGAACAGAATTATCGGCATCTGCAGTTGTTTCTGCATTATTGCAGGAAAGAATTAATACTGAAATTAAAACGGAGAAGGATAAATGTTTCATGCTATCATGTTTTGGTTATAAAAAATAAGCAATTATGAACCTAAAAGATACATTTTAAAACCAGCTCTTTTTCCTGCTTCTTGTACTACTGACTCCTAATGCACCTAATAATGAACGTACTATAATATTAGTAGCGGTTCTTCCTGCCTGTTTTACAATAGGCCTGTCAAGAAAATCAACTTCTTTTTTCCTGCTTGCTGTTGGCTTATTAGCCGCTTGTTCTTTGGCTGCTTCTGTTTTTTGTTGCGCTAATTCCAACTTCGCATTTAAAATTTCATAGGCACTATGGCTGTCAACTTCTTCATTATATTTATCTGCAATTTTTGATGCACGTTCAATCTTTTGAATCTCATTATCCATCAATACATCCATCCTGCTTTTCGGCGGCGCTAACATTGCATGTACCAAAGGTGTTGGAATACCTTTTTCATTCAACATGGTTACCAATGCTTCCCCAATACCAAGGTGTGTGATCAGGTTTTCGGTTTTGTAAAATGTTGATTCAGGATAATTTTCAGCGGCTTGTTTAATTGCTTTTCTGTCAACAGCAGTAAATGCTCTTAGTGCATGTTGAACTTTCATTCCCAATTGTGCCAAAACAGAGGCAGGAATATCAGTAGGATTTTGGGTACAAAAGAAAACACCAATGCCTTTTGATCTTATTAATTTTATGATTGTTTCTATTTGCTGGATAAGAACTTTTGTTGCATCATTAAAAATTAAATGAGCTTCATCAATAAATAAAACCAATTTGGGTTTATCCATGTCTCCTTCTTCAGGAGATGTAGCATATAACTCAGCCAACAGCTGCAACATAAAAGTTGAAAATAATTTGGGCCTGTCCTGCAGGTCAGTAACTCTTAAAATTGATATCATACCCCTGCCTTCATTGTCTATTCGCATCAGGTCATCTACATCAAAACTTTTTTCTCCAAAAAAGGTATTGGCTCCTTGTTGTTGCAATTCAATTATTTTTCGCAAAATGGTACCAGTAGATGTGGAAGAAATTTTTCCATATTCCTTTTCAATTTCAGATTTCCCTTCATTGCTTATGTATTGTAAAATTTTTATAAAATCTTTTAAATCCAGTAAGGGAAGCTTCTGGTCATCACAATATTTAAATATTAAAGCAACCACTCCACCCTGGGTATCATTTAATCCTAAAATTTTTGATAGAAGAACGGGACCAAATTCACTTACTGTTGCTCTTAGTTTTACTCCCGGCTCATTGCTTAATGTAAGTAATTCAACGGGATATCCCTGAGGTTTAAAATCAATCTCCAGTTTCTGGATTCTGTCAGTCAATTTATCATTAACCTCACCCGGTACTGCTATTCCACTTAAATCACCTTTTATATCAAGTAATAAAACAGGTATGCTGGCATCACTTAATCCTTCACTGATTAATTGCAGCGTTTTGGTTTTACCTGTCCCGGTAGCGCCTGCTATAAGGCCATGCCTGTTCATAGTTTTTAACGGGAGAAATACATCAGCCCCCTCTACAACTTCCCCATCAAGAACGGCTCTTCCTATTTTGATAGTTTCTCCTTTAAATGTATATCCTGTTTTTATTGTACTAATGAACGCATCTTTATTTGCCATAGAAGAAATTAAAGAAACAATTTAATGAATTATCCATCCGCTTTACACTTTAGTGCAGATAAAGAAGGATACTCATCTATTTACATACTGGCGTTAAAAGATTGATTTAAAAAGCTTTCCACCCTCTGTTCCTTTCCAGAAGCTTCTTTTAGCTTAAATTTGCACCACCATTTGCACTATATGAACTCTACAAATCAAGATAAAATACGTATTGTAACAGCTGCCTCATTATTTGATGGTCATGATGCTGCAATTAATATCATGCGGCGCATTTTACAAAGCAAGGGAGCAGAAATTATTCATTTAGGACATAACAGGAGTGTACGTGAGATTGTTGAATGTGCAATTGAAGAAGATGCACAAGGTATAGCTATAACCAGTTACCAGGGGGGGCATGTTGAATTTTTTAAATACATGAAAGACCTGCTTGATGAAAACCGGTGCGGACATATAAAAATTTTTGGTGGAGGTGGTGGTACCATATTACCACAGGAGATAAAAGAACTTCATGACTATGGCATTACCCGCATTTATTCTCCGGATGATGGAAGGAAAATGGGACTGGAAGGTATGATACAGGATGTTCTGGATCATATTACACCAAATGGAAAAACTGCAGAAGGCTCTGAGTTTTGGTTGTCATCAAAAGGCTGGAATGGAAAACTTCCCCTGGGAGAAGAAAAAGATATCCGGAGAATTGCAAGAGCAATTACATTGGCTGAAGCCGGTAAAGAATATGTGAGTGTTTTGGAACTAAACGGAAGCGTAAAAAATGATAAGCCAGTTGAAAATTTGCAAAGAGGAACTAATGAAAAAGTCTCTCCTCTTCCACGTAAGCTGGAAGGAGTATTTCCTGTACTTGGTATAACAGGTACCGGTGGTGCCGGTAAATCTTCAGTAACAGATGAAATTGTAAGACGATTTTTAAACTCTTTTCAAGATAAAACTATTGCTGTTATATCTGTAGACCCGTCAAAGAAAAAAACAGGTGGCGCCTTACTTGGTGACAGAATAAGAATGAATTCAATTTCTTCACCAAGAGCCTATATGCGTTCACTAGCTACCAGGGAAAGTGATAAAGCATTAAGTGAACATGTTCGGGAAGCTATTGATATATGTCGTGCATCGGGTTATGATCTCATTATTCTTGAATCTGCAGGTGTAGGTCAAAGTGATGCTTCCATTTTAGATTACTGTGATGTAAGTCTATATGTAATGACC
>JACDAZ010000075.1 GCA_013695175.1 Flavisolibacter sp.
ACCCGGCATTACCTTCGCCAGCACTTTGAACACCTGGCAGCAATTGAATGGTTTTTAAAATATCAACTTCCCCTAAAAAAGCAGGAATGTTTCTTATTTGGTTTATAGTTAAATCAATTTTTCCCATTTGCGCATCACGTACATTGGCATCACGCCTTCTGCTATACACCACCACTTCATCCAATGCAGCTGCTCTTGAATTCATTAAAAAATCAAGCTGCAAATTTTCAGATAAACTAACTTTTTGTGAGCTGGTGAAATAAGCAACATGTGAAACAGAAATATCATATTCACCTCCCTCTAATGTAACAGAATAAAAACCATATTGATTGGTAAGAATGGTGCGTGAAGTCTGGGAAACTGTAACGGTTGCTCCAATGATGGTTTCACCGGAAGCGCTGTCTTTCACATACCCATTTATCGTAAACTTTTGTTGGGAAAATGAACAAAAACAGGTACAGATCATTAAAATGAAAAGACAAAACCTCATGCACTAAAATTATTTCGTATACCCCAGGCTGTCCTTTGTTTCACCACATTCCAGCATACCACTTTTATATTTAGGATGATGTAAACCCAAATATGGATTGCGTATATCAGAGGTTCTGCTCAACCAATTTCCATCTTCAGTATCATTAAAAGCCATAGGACAATTTTGCATATAGATGGTACCTGCATCATATTGAACGCTGCGCAAAAGATCGTATAGATTTTGAGAGAAAGTATGAAAAGTTCTTCTTTTTTCTGTCATATCTGCGGATGAAGCAATCTGCTCTGCATTTCTTTTTAATTTATTTTTATAATCATTTGCAGTTTCAAAAACAGCAGTTTCAGTTTTTACGTCTTCAAGGTTTAGGCTGTCAATGTTGTTTGCTAAAGCAGTTGCATTTGAATTTATTGCAGCTTCATCCCAATTTACAAAAGCATCGGATAAGGAATAATACTGATTTAATACTTTATTAAAAGTTGTATTGAATGCTTCGCTATGCTTACTTACTGCCGGTGTTATACTTGCCGCAAGTTCATTTTTTGGTTTTTTCCTTGTTTCCCATATATACCAGCTTATTACACCAATGAGAGCAAGAGCAACCAAAAGAAATATTTTTTTCATGCGGTGGTATTTTTTACAAATTTACAAACTAAGGCTATAAACAAGGCTAACCAATTAAATTGATATTTAACCTCTCAGCTAAAGTTGTTGAATTATTTTTGCACCTCAATTATCATAATTATGCTTGCAGGATTGCAAAATGTGACCTTTGAATTTGGAGCACGAACAATAGTAAGTGAGGCTACCTGGCATATTCATCCTAATGAAAGAATTGGGTTGATCGGCTACAACGGTACCGGAAAATCTACGCTGTTAAAGGTGCTGGCAGGCGAAATGCTTCCATCAAAAGGTTCTGTTGAAAGAGGAAGATTTACAACTATTGGGTATTTACACCAGGATCTTTTAAGCTTTGATACAAATGAATCCATCCTGCAGGTGGCAATGCATGCATTTGATAAAGCCATGCTCATAGAAAAGCAATTGAATGAATTAATAGAAAAACTTGCTAAACAGGAAACAGAAGAACTTTTATTGCAATACAGTGAAAAGCTTCATGATTTTGAAGAGGCAGGTGGTTATAATATTCAACACCAGACAGAAGAAGTGTTGCAGGGACTTGGATTCAGCAATCAGGATCTGCAAAGGCCTTACAGAGAATTTAGTGGTGGCTGGCGAATGAGAGTGTTATTAGCAAAAATGATTTTACAACAACCCGATCTTCTTTTGCTGGACGAACCTACAAACCACCTTGATCTTCCTTCTATTGAATGGCTTGAAAAATACCTGCAACATTATAAAGGTGCTGTAGTAATTGTAAGTCACGATAAATACTTCTTGAACCGCATGGTGACCAAGATAGTGGAGCTTTACCAGAGAGAGTTGCATATATACAACGGCAATTATGACTTTTATGAAACAGAAAAAGAACAGCGTATAGAACTGCAGCAACGTGCATTTGAAAACCAGCAGGATTATATAAGGCAACAGGAAAGGTTTATTGAAAGATTTAAGGCAAAAGCTTCTAAAGCAGCACAGGCACAAAGTGCATTAAAACGTTTAAATAAGCTGGATAGAATTGAAGATGTAGAACTTGAAAGACCTAATATTCGAATCAACTTTAGTGTAGATAAAACGCCGGGTAGAGTGTTAACAGAATTGAAACATGTAACCAAAAAATTTGGTGATGTAACCATATTGGAAAATGCATCTGCAGAAATTGACCGCGGTGATAAAATTGCTTTGATTGGAGCAAATGGAAAAGGAAAGTCTACCTTATTGCGCATTATTGCAGGC
>JACDAZ010000091.1 GCA_013695175.1 Flavisolibacter sp.
CAGCAGAACATTTTTGTCCCTGGTATTCAAATGCACCCCGTAGTAATGCTGTTGCAACCACTTTTGGATCTGCCGATCTGTGTGCAATTACAAAATCCTTTCCCCCGGTTTCACCAACTATCCTGGGATAACTTTTATAATTGGCAATATTTTCTCCAATGGTCTTCCACATATGATTAAATACACCGGTAGAACCTGTAAAATGAACACCCGCAAAATCCCGATGTGCAAAGCAAACCTTGCCTATTGTTGGTCCATCAACATAAATAAGGTTAATAACACCATCCGGAAGTCCTGCTTCTTTTAAAATGCGCATAAACATTTGAGCAGAATAAACCTGTGTATTAGCAGGCTTCCAAACAACTACATTACCGCACATGGCTGCAGATGTGGGCAGGTTTCCACCAATAGCCGTAAAATTAAAAGGTGTAATAGCCAGTACAAAACCTTCTAATGGACGAAACTCCATCCGGTTATGCATGCCTGTTGCACTAATAGGTTGTTGTTTATAAATTTCACTAAGGAAATGCACATTAAACCGTAGAAAATCTATTAGCTCACAGGCACTGTCAATTTCAGCCTGGTACACAGTTTTACTTTGGCCAAGCATTGTAGTACCGTTCATATGGTTACGGTATTTTGTAGCAATTAAATCTGCAGCACGTAAAAATATATTTGCCCGGCTCTCCCAGCTCATGTTGCTCCATGCTTCCTGTGCTGCCAGTGCAGCATCTATGGCCTGGTGTACATGCGATTCATCGCCTGCATGAAATTTTGCTAAAGTGAAAGATGTTTCATGGGGAGGATGAATTTCCTGCAGCTTACCTGTTTTTACTTCTTCACCACCTATATACATAGGTATTTCAATTTGCTCCTTTTTTAATTCTTCCAGTGTCTTTTTTAACGCAGCTCTTTCAGGTGAACCGGGAGCATAACTAAGTACAGGCTCATTAAGTGGGATGGTGTAAGAGAAATATCCTAAACTCATAATTTTAATTTGATGATTTGACAATTTGATAATGTGCTAATTTTTGTCGCCATTCTTTGATGAAGAAATTATTTTAGATAAAATTTTAATTATAGTCAGGCAATCCAATAAAAGCTTTTCACAATTTGGATATCCTTCTGAAGAATTGCAAAGAAGCAACCAATATTCAGTTTCATCTGCTTCTTTGGCAGCCACTTTCATTTTATGTATAAAATCTTGCTTACTTTCTGCATTTTGAGCTTCTCTAACATTTGCCCCAATACTTGTTCCTGATTTTAAAAGTTGAGTTGCTAAAACATACTTTTTGATTTTCTGCAACTGCTCTGCATAATTGATAATATCCAATGCGAACTGGAAAGTCAGATCTACAATTAAATTTTTTTCTTTATTACTTTGCATTTTTCTATTAATAATGAGGTCAATTGCCTCATCTTCAAATTATCAAATTATCAAATCAAACTGCATCTTCTTTCTCATTCATGAGGTATGCTTTTATAAAACCATCAAGATCACCGTCCATTACAGGACCTACATTACCTACTTCATAATCGGTTCTGTGATCCTTGATCATTTTATACGGATGAAAAACATAACTGCGTATTTGTGAGCCCCACTCTATTTTCTTTTTTGATGCATTGGTTGCATTTTTTAACTCCTGCCTCCTGCGCAATTCCTCCTCGTACAACCTGCTCTTTAGCATTTGCATGGCCTTTTCACGATTTCCTAATTGAGAACGTTCTGTTTGACAAACAACAACAATTCCGGTAGCTAAATGTGTCAGCAACACTTTTGTTTCCACCTTGTTTACATTTTGTCCGCCTGCACCACCACTACGTGCTGTTTCCATTTTCACTTCACTGTCCTTCACTTCTATATTAATGGAATCATCAACCAGGGGATAAACAAAAATGGATGCGAAAGATGTATGCCTGCGTGCATTGGAGTCGAAGGGTGAAATACGCACTAACCTGTGAACGCCGCTTTCTGCTTTTAAAAAACCATAAGCAAATGGCCCCTCAAATTGGAGTGTACAAGTTTTTATTCCGGCACCGTCACCTTCCTGCCAATCAAGAACGGTAACTGACCATCCTTGCTTTTCACCATACATACGGTACATCCGTGATAGCATCTCCGCCCAGTCCTGGCTTTCGGTACCACCGGCTCCTGAATTTATCTGCAGCACTGCCGGCAGTTCGTCTTCGGGTTGATTGAGTGTGCTTTTAAATTCGGTTTCCTCAATGGTCAGCAATGCTTTTTCGTATGCATTTTTTACTTCTTCTTCGCTGCCCTCACCTTCTTTCCAAAATTCAAATAGTATAGCAAAATCTTCAACAGCAG
>JACDAZ010000093.1 GCA_013695175.1 Flavisolibacter sp.
GCAGAAAATATCATAGGTGAATTTCTAAAGTCTACCAGTAAAAAATTTTCAATCAATACAAAGATTCACGAACGTTCTAAAGTAGATATCAATGAACAATTAAGACAAACTTTAGAACAACTGGGGGTTGAAAAAATTGAAGTATATTTTTACCACCGCTTTGAAGAATTAAAAGATATAATTGTAAAAGATGTTTTGATCCGGTTGAGAAATGAAGGATCAATAAAGAAAATAGGTGTATCTGTTTACACAAATGAAGAATTTGCAGCCAGTATAGAAGATAATGCTGTAAACGTAATTCAATTACCATTTAATCTTTTAGATAATTTTTCAAAAAGAGGAAAATTTATAAAAAAAGCTAAAGAAAATGGTAAGGAACTGCAAGTGAGATCTGTTTTTTTACAAGGGTTGTTTTTTATGGATACAGGATCTTTGCCACAAAAGTTAATTCCACTGCAGCCATATCTAAATAAGATAAAAAGTCTTGCAGCAGATCACCGGTTATCAATGCATGATGCGGCATTGGCTTATGTACTTTCTAAAAAGGAGATTGATCAAATAATTATCGGAGTTGATTCAGTAGAACATTTGGAAAAAAATTTAGCTGCTGAACAAAAAATTACAAATCATTCATTCGCTACAGAAATAGATAAAATAATGGTTGAAGAAGAATCTTTGCTGTATCCTTATAACTGGAAATGAAGATCATTGCTATTACACAAGCCCGTTATGGTTCTTCAAGATTACCAGGAAAAGTATTAAAAAAAATTGGTGATCAAACGCTTTTAGCTATTCATTTAAAAAGAGCAAAAAGATCTAAGCTGATTGACAAATTAATAGTAGCCACTACAACGGAACCTGAATCAGAAACCATACAACAAATTGCAATTGAGCAAGGATGTAGTGTATATAAAGGTTCGCTTAACGATGTATTGGATCGTTTTTACGGGGCAGCTTCGCCGGAAAAACCTGATTATGTTGTACGCATCACATCAGATTGTCCTTTGATTGATGCGGAAATAATTGATGATATAATAACTACATGTACAACAAAAGATGTTGATTATTGTTCCAATACTTTAGATCCGACTTTCCCGGATGGAATGGATGTAGAAGTTTTTAAATTTTCAGCATTGGAAAAGGCGTGGAAGGAAGCGGATCTGCAATCAGACAGGGAACATGTAACCTCTTATATATGGCGTAATTCAACCGCAAAAGGTGGTAATGTTTTTAAAAGTATAAATTATTCAGGAGTTAGTGATTATTCTCATATCCGTTTAACTGTTGATGAATCTTCTGACTTTGATCTTATTAGTAATTTAGTAGGGTTATTAGGTGATGATAAAAAATGGATGTATTATGTAATGTACATAGATGATCATAAGGATCTAATGGAGCAAAATGCTCATTTAAATAGAAATGAAGGTTTTATGAAATCACTATCACAAGATAAAATTTCCTTAAGGAAGATAAATGATTTTTCAAAGTCTGATAATTATCGGAAAAGAATACATGACCTGATCCCTGGCGGAGCACATACGTATTCAAAAGGTGACGACCAGTTCCCCTTAAAATCTCCGGCTGCTATTGCTTACGGTAAGGGAGCTTATGTATGGGATATAGATGGTAATAAATTTTTGGATTGTTCCATGGGATTGACTGCTGTAGGTTTAGGGCATGCCTATGAACCTGTGGTTGAAAAAGTTCAAAGAGAATTACACAACGGTGTAAATTTTCAGCGTCCTTCTTATCTGGAAATGGAGGCGGCTGAAAAATTTTTGTCTCTTGTTCCCCAGCATCAAATGATCAAATTTGCCAAGAATGGCTCAATCGTTACCACTGCCGCTGTAAAACTGGCAAGAGCTTATACAGGCAGGAAACTGGTTGCTTTTCCTTACGATCATCCCTTTTATTCTTATGATGATTGGTTTATTGGAAAAACAGTTTGCAACTTAGGAGTGCCTGAGGAAATCAGTGCATTGTCTGTAACCTATAAATCGGATGATTTAAAATCATTGACCGAATTATTTGAGCAGTATCCGGGTCAGATAGCCTGTGTTATAT
>JACDAZ010000110.1 GCA_013695175.1 Flavisolibacter sp.
TTATAATAGCAACACCGGCTTTATCATCTGCCCCTAATAATGTTTTACCACTGGCTGTAATCAGGTTATGCCCTATCAACTGATCCAGGTAAGGAAAATCAGATTTTTTTAAAATGATACTGTTATCATCAGGCATTACAATATCATTTCCATTGTAATTTTTATGTAACACAGGTTTTACATCCTTACCACTTGCATCGGGTGCGGTATCAACGTGTGCACAAAAACAGATAACAGGAACTTGTTTTTCAGAATTGGAAACAATGGTGGCATACACATAACCCCATTCATCCATATGCGCATCTTTCAAACCCAGTTGTTTTAATTCTTCTGCCAGCAATCCTGAAAGATTTTTTTGTTTTTCTGTAGTAGGATGTGTTTCCGACTGCGGATCACTTTGTGTGTCAATCTGCACATAACGCATAAAGCGTTCAGAAGCTGTAAATGAGTAACCATCAAACATATTCAAAAATAACACCTTGGCAGATGGATGGCAATGGTTTATCAAAAATGTTTAAGTCGAAGAATTTAATTAACTTAACTGCAACCAAAATCATTGTTATGAAAAAAGCAATTATTGCCTCTGTTGTAGGAGGTATCATCCTTTTCATTTGGCAATTTCTTTCATGGGCATTAATAGATTTTCACCAACCTGCCCAACAATACACGGAAAAACAAGGAGTAATCTTAGATGCACTTGCATCACAACAACTTCCTGAAGGAGGTTATATTATGCCCTCGCTTCCTAAAACAGCAAGTGAAGAAGAGTGGAAACAAATGATGACGGAAACAGAAGGAAAACCATGGGCCTCTGTTCAGTATCATCATAGCCGGGACAATAATATGGTTATGAATATGGTTCGAGGTTTTTTAATTAATATCATTACAATTTTTATCTTTTGCTGGATCGTATTCAGGCTGGCAGCACCCACATTTCAAAATATTTTCCTTGCCTCTTTATTTACAGGGTTGATTATTTTTCTGAATGTTCCTTATATCAATTTTATCTGGTATCAGTCTCATGATATTTATGCTCATTTAGCTGATGCAATTGTTAGCTGGGGTTTGGTCGGATTGTGGCTCGGATGGTATTTGAGCCGTGGCAACAGGGTTCAACATGAAACTATAGTTAATCGCAGAGAACCTGTAATAGCAGATTAAAACTTGAACCACATAGAAACATAGAAATCTAGTTGCACATTAGTTTTACTATCCAATGATGAAATATAATTCTTCAACATATTTGTCGGTAAATTTTCATCTAACTGTTATCTATGTGCCTATGGTTCTATGTGGTTAAAAAATAAAAAAAATCCCTTTGAGGCGATTTTTTTTATTTAATTTACGTTAGTCATTTTAAGGCATTATTATTCTTGATGCAGGAGTAATTTCAACAAGTTCAATGTCAAAAATAAGATCTTCACCTGCCAGTGGATGATTAGCATCCAATACTACAGTTTCTTCTTTTACTTCTACAATAGTCACAGGAAAAGATTGTCCGGAACCATTGTTCATCATTAGTTGGGCACCCACTTCCGGTTGCATTTCTTCAGGAAACTCCTTTTTTGGAAATTCTATTACCATTTCTTCATTCTTTTCACCATATCCATTATTTTTTTCTATTTCTACTGTTTTTTTCTCTCCCACTTTCATTCCCTTTACACCATCATCAAATCCTTTGATAACCTGCCCGCTTCCAACTGTAAATTCAAGTGGCTCACGTCCCTGCGAGCTATCAAATGTTTCACCATTATGAAGTTTTCCCTGGTAATGAACTTTTACTTTATCACCTTCTTGTGCCTGTTGCATAGATTTAATTTTTGAAGTATAGAATTTTGTTTCGTTGGTTAATTTCTAAATGTTATAACAATATCCGGGCAAAGGACATAAATTATAAGATAAAAAGTGGGCAAGGTACCTAATCTTTCACTTTTTACTCACTTAAAAAAGCAGAAATTTGGAACATGAACTTGCTGATCCCCATTATAAGCTTTATTATCACCACTTGTACTGCAACTGATCCATTACAAATTAAATCCGTGACAGATAATACAATAAAAATCATTCCTGCTGCGGAAAGAATAGATCAGTATCTACACTTGTTAAAAGACAAAAATGTGGCTGTTTTTGCCAATCAAACGTCTACGGTTGGAAATACGCATCTTGTAGATACATTACTGAAATCAGGAATAAAGATCAAGGTGATCTTTGGACCGGAACATGGTTTCAGAGGAACCGCAGACGCAGGAGAAAAAGTAGAAACTACAATTGATAAAGCAACCGGCATACCTGTTGTTTCTTTGTACGGCAGTAGAAGAATACCCTCAGCTTCTGATTTAAAAGATGTAGATATTATGCTTTTTGATATACAGGATGTGGGTGTGAGATTTTATACTTATATATCATCTCTCCAGGAATATATGGAAACTGCTATTGAGCAAAACATTCCTTTAGTGGTATTAGACAGACCCAATCCAAATGGCCATTATGTTGATGGACCTGTGCTTGAACCAAGATTTAAATCTTTTGTAGGTATGCAGTCTGTGCCTGTAGTATATGGAATGACTGTAGGTGAATATGGACGCATGATTCTTGAAGAAGGATGGTTATCTAAAAAAGCGATGCAGGCATATGAACAAAATGTGTTAGCGGCTACCTATCCACCCGGAGCAAAATATTTCCAATTAACCATCATTCCAAACGAAAATTATACGCATAAAAGTTTATATCATTTACCTGTAAAACCATCACCTAATTTACCCGAGATACAATCTATTTACTGGTATCCTTCCACTTGCTTTTTTGAAGGAACTGTATTAAGTGAAGGTCGCGGCACAGACAAGCCTTTCCAGATCTTTGGGCATCCTTCCTTACCAAGTGCCTTGTTTCGTTTTAAGCCCACATCCAGAGAAGGTGCTAAAGAACCTAAATTGAAAGATAAAGTTTGTTATGGCTGGAATGTAAGCGGAACGCCTGAAGAAGTTTTGAAAAAAGTTAATAATAAAATTCAGCTTCAGTACCTGATGACTTCTTACCAATTGTTTCCTGATAAACAAAATTATTTCCTCACTTCAAAAAAATCCAATATCAAACCAGAAGATTATTTTTTTAACAAACTTGCCGGTAATGCAAACTTAATGCAACAGATAAAAAAGGGAACATCAGAAAAAGATATTCGTAAAAGCTGGGAACCCAAACTGGTAGAATTTAAAAAGATAAGAAAGAAGTATTTGCTGTACGAGGATTTTGAATGATAATTTTATTCTAAGGCCTGTTGTCATACCTTTTTAAATCAATAGTGTATTGAATCTTATTTTTGAAGATTCATATGACAACTAATCAATCGAATGCAAGGATCATTTTCATGGGAACGCCTGAATTTGCTGTAGCATCACTGGATGCTTTGGTAAAGGATGGATATAATATTGTTGCTGTTATTACAGCACCTGATAAACCGGCAGGTAGAGGCATGAAACTCCAGGAAAGTGCTGTCAAGAAATATGCGGTTGATCATAACATTCCGGTTTTGCAACCGGAAAAATTAAAAGCTCCTGATTTTCTTGAAGAACTGCGATCACTACAAGCAGACCTGCAGGTTGTAGTTGCTTTCAGAATGTTACCTGAAGTAGTATGGAATATGCCGCCAATGGGAACAATCAATTTACATGGATCGCTATTACCAAAATACCGCGGTGCAGCACCTATAAACTGGGCTATCATAAATGGTGAAAAGGAAACAGGTGTAACCACCTTCAAATTGCAACATGAGATAGATACCGGAAATATCTTATTGAGAAAAATTATACCAATAGAAGATAATGAAACTGCAGGTGATCTACATGATAAAATGAAAGAAGTTGGTGCTAATCTGCTTGTACAAACAGTAAATGGTTTACTGGAAGGAAGCTTACAAGAAATTCCCCAGGAACACTTATTACAGAATGAAGAAACATTTCATGCACCCAAAATTTTTACTGAAACCTGTAAAATAGACTGGAATAAAACAGTTGATGAAGTGCATAATCTTATACGGGGTTTATCGCCCTACCCTGCTGCCTTTACCGAACTTGATGGAAAGAAATTAAAGATCTACAAAAGTGAAAAAGAATATTTACAACACAATGTTCCCGCCGGTAATCATCTTACTGATGGTAAAACCTATTTAAAATTTGCATGTACTAATGGATTTATACTAGCAAAAGAGTTACAAATGGAAGGAAAGAAAAAACTTTTAACTGAAGATTTTTTGAGAGGATACAGAAAGAGTGAATGAGATACCAGTATATTGGTTTTTTGGTTTACTGGTTTATCAGTACTGCCTGATTAATTACACTGCTACTCTTTTATTTTGAACCAGGAATTGAAGAGAGCTTATAATGACATCTTTATGCTTGTCTTCACTAAGCAATGGCTTCCACTCCAGTTTGGTGGCTGTAAAGAACTGAGGATGATATTCTGTAAGGCCTGCCATGACGCCCCTCAAGATAAACAACACTGAGCATTTCTCTCTTAAGGCTTAGCTTCAGTTG
>JACDAZ010000251.1 GCA_013695175.1 Flavisolibacter sp.
GGAATAGCGGCTCTAATAAGTTGATATGATTAGAATAGATGGAGAATGTAGCAGTGACTCATCATCTTTTGGTTTTGACAGGAGGTAAACCTTTTCATCATTGTGCTGAAGTAAACTTACCTGCATGTGGTCTAACATGCTTCTTAGCTTTTTAAAAAAAGAAGCAGCGGGTGCTGCTTCTTGTAAAGGGGGAATATTTTTTAACTCTTAAATTCTAAAACTTATCATTTACACTATGCAAAACCCATTTTTTATTATTAAATGATTTATAAATCATAGTAGAACCTGCTTTTTCAATTTGCAAATAGTATGCATTACCTGAAGTAGTACTTACAGATATGATGTCTTTGATCCAGCTGGTATCATCTTTCTTTAAATTAAGTTGCAAGTTCAATGGCAAATCAAAGAAAGAAATGTTTTTTGTTACAGCTATGAAATCTCCGGCTTCAGAATAAAAGGCTGAAAGTATTTGACCATCTAAAACAAAGGTTGCCTGGTAAAAATCTCCTACTTCTTTCCACATAATATCTGCAGCAGTTGGAAAGCTATTTTCAAATGAAGACACTGCTAAAGGAGATGATTTAATTTCGTTTGCTGACGCTGTCATAATAAAAGAGGAAATACTCATTGTTATGGCTAAAATAATCTGTTTCATAATTTTATTTTTTAGTGTTTGTAATTGTTTTGTTACACAAAGATGGGAGTAATAACAGTACTATGCAATACAAAGTAGTATAAACTGCCAAATACTATGGATGAATGGTAAAATAATAGGGATAAATTGGTTTGCTTAGTTTATCAGACTTACTGTTCCTTTCAAATTGTAAATCTTTCCGGCTAAATCTTCAGCCTTTAAAATCCATACATAAGTGCCTGATGTGGAGATGCTTGCGCCTATTTTACCATCCCAACCACCTTGTGTGCTGGTGGTTTTATAAACCGGTTGACCCCACCTGTTATAAACATAGAAATAGAAAAGTTTTTTTATTCCTGAATAAAATGGTTTGAATACATCATTTAAGCCATCTCCATTTGGAGTAAAAGCATTGGGTACAAAAACAGCAGAATTTTTAAAAACCTCAATTTTTACAGAATCTGTTGCTATACATCCTTCAGGTGTGGTAACAGTTAATAAATAATCCTGGTCATCAAAAAGAACAGCTGTTGGATTAGGGAGAAATGGATTGTTTAAACTTGTTCCAGGAGACCAATTAAAATTTCCATTGCCTGAACCATTTAAAGTAAATGGAACATTATTTAAGATCATTGTATCCCTTCCGGCAGAAGCTACAGCTTGATTTATATATATAACAGCATTAAGGGTATCGGAGTAACAACCATTTTCAGCTTGTGCCCATGTTTGCAGTGCATAGTTTCCTTTTGATGAAAAATTTAAATTCAGGTTTTGTTGGTTATACTGATCCTTATTATCTATAAGCCAATGCCATGAAGTTATAATTGTATTGGCATCTGACTGTATTCCTTCTAAACTTACATTTTCATTTATACAACCATCATCAACGTTATGATCAATGACAGGTTTCGGTTTTATGTTGAATATCCGGGTTGTAGTCTTTTCTGTTCCACAACCAATAGCAGATGTAGCGGTTAACTGCAATTTATGATTCCCTGCAGAAAGACCTGCAAGTGCTGTTTTCACATCAGTTACTATCGGCTGATCATTCAACAACCATGAATAATTTATTGCTATACCTTCAACATTTTGTTGAAAAGTGACAGGTTTACCCTCACAAGTAGCATCAATTGAAAATTCCGCAATTGGTTTACTGCCTATAGTAACCAATTTTACAGAGTCTGCCGTGCAACCATCAAGCGCTGTAATATTTAATGTAACCGGGTATATACCGGGTTGATTATAAATGTGGGGTGGTGGATCTTTTACATTGCTGGTTGTACCGTCTCCAAAACTCCACATATAACTGCTAATATTGGTAAAAGATTCAGAAGCATCTGTAAATAAAACAGCAGATCCTTCACATGCATTTAAATTTCCGGAGATTGTTTTGAACTTCGGATTCAGGGCAGTACAAAATTGCTGAAGATTCCATTCACCACCTGTTGCAGCTGAAAAACCCCAAAAAACAAAGGGGTCGTTATTAAAAACATTTACAATCAAATCAATTTGTGCTTCTACTCTTAGTACATCATTAAAATAAGCCCTGTACCATTTAGTTAGCGGATCCCAGGTAATTCTTAATTTATGCCATTGACAGTCTTCAATATCATTTGATGTGGCAGATGCCGGTACAGGCCCTGCCAAATCAAAATTATGGTTTACGTTTCCATTTATTTGAATACTGATATGATCATACGCAGGATCATTTAAATTAAAATTTTGCCATGTGTCAAGTGCAATTCCAATAGAAGGTGAAATGCCCTGAAAACCCATTCCTTCTCCGGAAGATCCAATGCTGGTACTTATTGGCTGCAACATGAAAACTATTCCATCTGCCCCCGGTGAATTGGAACAGCCTAAGAAAACATTAAACTTAAAATCAAAAGGGTTATTAAGATTTATTTTTTGTGAATTCCAGACACT
Organism: Flavisolibacter sp.; assembly: GCA_013695175.1. GTDB lineage: Bacteria > Bacteroidota > Bacteroidia > Chitinophagales > Chitinophagaceae > Flavisolibacter. The sequence continues at coordinate 2,561 of JACDAZ010000251.1, forward strand.
TCCGCTCTTCCATCCTTCAGCAGGTGTTAGTGTATAACAATTGCAGCTGTTTTTGGTTGCTGCTCCATTCAGTACATATTGAGCATGAATATTTAAGCTTAAAAGCAATAATAGTAAAAAAGAAAATAATCTCAATTCCATCATGGGGCTGGTATAAATGTAATTACAATACTTTACTTAGCATTAATTGTTTCTTTATACGTATATGTGGTAAACATTTCATTTTCTTTTAAAAGCATTTGCTGATATTGCGATCTGAATTGATGTTAAATTATGGCTGTTTTTAAAAGTCCTTTACGTTATCCTGGCGGAAAGTCAAGAGGAGTACAGTTTTTATTCAATTTCATTCCACCTTATGCTGAATTAAGGGAACCATTTTTTGGCGGCGGTTCACTTAGCTTTTACACAATCCAGAAAAAAAAAGATCTCATTTACAAAGCCTCTGATCTTAATTATGAATTGTTTTGTTTTTGGTACCAGTTGCAAAACAATAAATCGGAATTAATAGCAGGAGTTCAGCGCATATTTAATACTTATCATTCTACTAATACAGGGAAAGTTTTGTTTTATGAATTAGTTGAAAGGCGGAATAGTAATTTATCCGATCTGCAAAGAGCCATTGATTTTTATGTGCTCAACAGAATTACATTTTCCGGTGTTGTTGACAGTGGTGGGTATTCGCAAGGATCTTTTGATGGACGTTTTACACAATCTTCGATTGACAGGCTGCATAAAACATCAGAATTAATACAGCATATCAGTTTTTATTGTGAGGACTATATCTACCTGCTTAATCAGAATGGTAAACAGGTTTTTATTTTTTTAGATCCTCCTTATTATTCAGCAACAAAATCTAAGTTGTATGGTAAAAAGGGAATTTTACATACAGAATTTAACCACGTAAAGCTTTTTGAAGATCTAAAAAATTTAAAACATAAGTGGTTAATAACTTACGATAATTCCGATTTCATAAAAAAACTTTACAAAGATTTTTACCAGGTTGAATGGCAACTCGCATACGGAATGACAACAAAATACACTGCGGGAGGAAAAAATGAAATCCTTATAGCCAATTATGATCTGCTTGCTCAGAAAGATGCAAACTTAAAAGGTAGTCATGCATTAAGTTTGAATTTTTAAAGTACTGGCATAAACAACCAATTTATGGTTTTGAAGGTGGGGGAGACGGGGATATTTAAATTCTAGTTCTTTTATTTGAAAAGGTGGATATACATGACATAGATGAAGGTTTACATCATCATATTCTACAAATATGATCCAGCTTTCAGGTTTATCTAGTATAATATCTCTTCTTTTTGGCCCCGACTGAAAGGTCCATGACAGGCTGTATTTTTTAGCAGCTGATGTTTTTTGAGTTTTAACGGCTACTCCTTTGTTATTTACAAAAAGATCTGCATTCCAGTTTTTCTTTTTTGCTTCATAAACTTCATAATCAGGTCCTTTAACATCTGCATAATCCTGCAGCACAAGCCTGGCAGCTTCTTCTCCTAATTTACTTATAAAATGATCTTCTTTAATTTTTGATATTTGATGTTGTTCAGAATCTGAATAATCAATGGTAGGTATAACAAGATCAGAAAATTGCCTTGCCTTTTGGATCAGGATCTCCGGCACATAAATCTTTTTTATACTTCCATAAAATTGTTTCATCACTACTGTGATAAGTTATTCAGTTACAGCTTCAGAAAAATTTGTGTTTTGTGGGGCAAGGTGAACAAACTTTAATTTTTTAAAGAAAAATACTACCAGTAGCATACTTACAATAAGTATGGCAACACCTGTTTCCTGTGATACATTTTTAAGGAAATAAGATAAAACCAGGATCAGACCATGAACAGCACAAATCATTTTAGAAGTAAAATTATGGCTCCATCCATTTGTTGTAAGTAAATGATGTATATGTATTTTATCCGGTGAAAAAGGGGATTTGCCGGACCATATGCGTAAGGCAAATACACGTAGTGTATCAAACACAGGAATTAAAACAACTCCAAATATAAATACAGGCGCATGCGGTAAAACAGCCGGCATCTTTACATTTAATAATTTAATACATAACACAGAAGTAATAAATCCTAATACAAGAGAACCCGTATCACCCATAAAAATGCGGGCTGGATTAAAATTATAATATAAAAAACCCAATATTCCACCTGCCAGGGAAAAGGCAATCAGTGCTATGTTAGAATCTTTACCAATGGTCAGGAACAAACCAACCATCAAAAGGCTCATAAATCCAAGTCCTCCTGCTAAGCCGTCTATTCCGTCAATTAAATTAAAAGCGTTTGTAATGCCCACAATAGCTATAACTGTAAAAGTATATTGAGCAGATATTGGTAACTCACCGATACCAAATAAGCCATTAAAGCTTTCAATTCTAACTCCACTGAATGCAATAAGCGAAGCAGCTGCCAGTTGTATTACAAATTTATTTCTGACTGATATATTATGCATATCATCTAAAATTCCCAAAGCAAATAAAATTGCAATACAAAGAAAAAATGCAACAACGAATTGGTCATTACTAAACCTGAACCAAAACACATTTGCTATAGCCATTCCTATACAAATGGCAACACCGCCCATAGTGGGTATGGGTTGAGAATGCATTTTGCGCAGGTCGGGCACATCAAAAAACTGGAAACGGTTTATAAGTTTTATTAGAAAAGGCATACAGAGCATGGCAACAACAAATGCTGTAACAAAACTCAATAGTGCCAGTTCAAATTGCATGAAGTGTAAAGGGAAATCTAATAGCATAAAATGCTGAAATGGTATTTTAAGGGTGCGCCAAATTAGGCATAAAATTTAAAAGGTGCAATAATTTATATAATAGAATAAGTGATGAATCAACTTGTATTAAATTTTTAATGTCTGAAACTCAATGTACTGGGTGTTGAACACTTATTTTTACCAAAATATATTTTCATAGCCACTATCAACAACATATTAGCAAGCCCTATAGAATATTTAAAAGGTGTAGGGGCTTTACGTGGCGATCTTTTAAAAAAGGAATTAGGTGTTTTTACATTTCATGATTTGCTGTATTATTTTCCTTACCGTCATGTTGACAAATCGAAATTTTTTAAAATAGCAGAATTAAATGCTGCAGTAGAATTTGCACAGGTAAAGGGAAAAATAACTTTCATTGAAACTATAGGAGAGAAATCCGGAAGAAGACTCATTGCTTATTTAAAAGATGATACAGGGTTAATAGAATTAATTTGGTTCAGGAGTATTTCATGGGTTCAAAAAAACTTAATTGAAGAAGAGAATTATACCGCATTTGGCAGGTTAAGTTTTTTTATGGGAAAACCCCAGTTAGTACACCCGGAACTGGAATCAGTATCATCTCTTTCAACGTCTTCAAAAAATCCATTGGAGCCCGTTTATTCAACAACAGAAAAATTAAAAGCAAAAGGATTAGGTGGTAAACAAATAGGTAAATTAGTTTTTACATTATTAAATATTATAGGTTCTCAGGAAATACCGGAAAATTTGCCTGATAACATTTTAGAAAAGGGTCAACTAATGGATCGTTTCGGGGCAGTAAAACAAATTCATTTTCCGTCTGCTAACCAGGAATATAATCGGGCACTTCGGAGGTTGAAATTTGAAGAGTTATTTATAGCACAAATTCGATTAATACTTATAAGATCCGAACGTCACCGGCTATCTAAAGGAGTTGTTTTTAGTAAAGTTGGTGATCATTTTAATACATATTACAAAGATCATCTGCCATTTGAGCTTACAGGTGCTCAAAAAAGAGTAATAAAGGAAATCAGAAAGGACACGGCATCAGGCCATCAAATGAACCGTTTATTACAAGGTGATGTGGGAAGTGGAAAAACTGTAGTTGCATTATTAACTATGCTGCTGGCAATTGATAATGGTTATCAATGTTGTTTTATGGCACCAACAGAAATTTTATCTCAGCAACATTTTGCTTCCATAAAAGAACAATTAAATGATATATCATTAGAGGTAAGATTACTTACTGGTTCAACTAAATCGGCTGAAAGAAAAAAAACTTTACAGCTGTTAGCGGATGGTGAAGTAAAAATATTAATTGGTACTCATGCCATTATTGAAGAAGTGGTACAATTTAAAAACCTGGGTTTGGCTATTGTTGACGAGCAACATCGTTTTGGTGTGGCACAACGTGCAAGACTTTGGAATAAGGCATCTATCCCTCCTCATATTTTAGTAATGACCGCTACACCTATTCCACGCACACTGGCTATGACTGCATATGGAGATTTGGACTATAGTGTAATGGATGAACTGCCACCGGGGCGTCAACCCATAACTACAGTTCATCGTTATGATGATCAGCGATCCAGGGTAATGGATTTTATTAAAAGTGAATTAGCATTAGGAAGGCAGGCATATATAATATTTCCGTTAATTGAAGAAAGCGATAAACTTGATTATGAAAACCTGATGCAGGGGTATGAAAATGTAAAAGCTTTTTTTCCTGAACCTAAATATTGGATCAGTATGGTTCATGGCAGGCAACCTTCGGATCAGAAAGAAAACAACATGCAACGTTTTGTAAAAGGCGACACTCAAATAATGGTAAGTACAACAGTAATTGAAGTGGGAGTAAATGTGCCAAATGCATCTATAATGGTCATTGAAAGTGCTGAAAAATTTGGTTTGTCACAATTACACCAGCTAAGAGGCAGGGTTGGAAGGGGGGGCGATAAAAGTTATTGTGTATTAATGACTTCTCCTAAAATAAGTAATGATGCAAGGGAACGAATTAAAACAATGACATCAACAAACAGTGGTTTTGAAATTTCCGAAAAAGATCTGGAATTAAGAGGCCCCGGTGATATTGAAGGAACACGACAAAGCGGTTCACTAAATTTTAAATTAGCTGATCTGGTAAAAGACAAAGCTATATTGGAAGCAGCCAAAATGTATGCAGAACAGATTGTAGAAAAGGATCCGGAATTGGTATTGACTGAAAATGTGAGATTAAAAAATTACCTGGTGTCACCGAAGGGTAAAACCCCGTGGAGTAAGATATCTTAACTTTTCTTCTCACAACAATTTTCAATTATTTGTGTTAATTTCAGAATAACATTGAATTTAAAGAACTACATATTCTTTCTTTTTTCGTGCCTTAGCTTTTTACCAATTTTTGCTCAGAATTTCAATACTATTGAATTCATCGAAAATAAAGGGCAATGGGATGAACGTGTTCGGTACATGGGACAGGTACCAGGCGGTGCTATGTTTATTCATTCAAAAGGATATACAGTTTTACAACATAATTCCCAGGACCTCGAGGAATTAAGAGCTGCCATGCACGGTCACATCCATGGTGATGAATCAAAAGCTAAAGGAATTTCGAAATCCATCCGATCACATGCCTATAACGTTGAATTTTTAAATGCTAATCCTGCTCCCATTGTTATAGCTGATAAAGCTTTACCGGGATTTTCAAATTATTTTATAGGAAATGATCCTTCTAAATGGGCAACAGAGTGTAGAACATTTCAAGGTATTACTGTACAAAATTTGTATCCGAATATCGATTTAAGATATTATACAGATGAGGGATTATTGAAATATGATCTGATAGTTAAACCGGGCGCAGACCTATCCAAAGTTGCAATGCGGTATAACGGAGTGGAAAAATTGGAAATCAGGAATAAAATACTGAATGTAAAAACTTCTGTTGGTGATTTACAGGAGCTGGAACCTTTTACTTATCAATCAACAGAAAAAGGAAGAAAACAGGTACCTAATAAATATGTAATCAAAAATAATATTGTAAAGTTTGATGTAAAAGATTACGATAAAAGATCGAATCTTATTATTGATCCTACATGGATTTTTACTTCATATGCCGGGGGTAATCCGGCAGCAAACTGGGGGTTTACAGCTACTTATGGTCCGGATGGAAGTATGTTTGGTGGTGGTATAGTTCAGGGTCAGGGCTTCCCTGTGAGTACAGGTGCTATCCAATCTATTTTTGCAGGTGGCGATTGGGATATCGGGGTTATTAAACTTTCTCCGGATGGGTCTACCCGTATGTATGCAACCTATATAGGAGGCAGAGGTATTGAACAACCACATAGCCTTGTAGTAGACCAGCAGGGAAATTTAGTTATAGCAGGAAGAACAAATTCTGCTGAATATCCAACAACCGGTGCTGTAGGAACAATTGGACCTGGTGGCGGTTATGATATAGTTGTTACTAAATTAAATGCAACGGGTACTGCATTAATAGGTTCAAAAAAAATAGGCGGCACATTAAACGACGGAGTAAATATTTCTACTTCTAGAGCACGTTCATCATTACAATATAATTATGGTGATGATGGCAGAAGTGAAGTGATAGTGGATGCTGCAGGAAATATTTATTTAGCCTCTTCTACGCAGTCTGGTTCTTCAGATCCTGCTGTTGGTTTTCCTATTGTGGGAGGATTTCAATCTACTTTTGGTGGTGGGCAACAGGATGGCGTTTTATTAAAATTTCCACCTGATGTTTCAGCACTTACATTTAGTAGCTTTTTAGGAGGAAGTGATAATGATGCAGCATATGTTTTGTCATTGCATCCTGCTAATGGAAATATTTATGTGGCAGGTGGTACAGAAAGTGGCAATTTTCCCGGTGTAAATGGAACATCTTTATATAGTTCCCCACGCGGCGGTATTGATGGTTTTGTATCTATAATTTCTAATAACGGATCATCATTAATCAGGTCCACATATATGGGTACTTCAGGGAT
>JACDAZ010000254.1 GCA_013695175.1 Flavisolibacter sp.
TCAAAGAAAAAAACAGGTGGCGCCTTACTTGGTGACAGAATAAGAATGAATTCAATTTCTTCACCAAGAGCCTATATGCGTTCTCTGGCAACAAGAGAAAGTGATAAAGCATTGAGTGAACATGTACGTGAAGCAATTGACATATGCCGTGCATCTGCTTATGATCTCATTATTCTCGAATCTGCAGGTGTAGGTCAAAGTGATGCTTCCATTTTAGATTACTGTGATGTAAGTCTATATGTAATGACCCCTGAGTACGGAGCAGCATCACAACTTGAAAAAATAAACATGCTTGATTATGCAGATGTGATTGCTATAAACAAGTTTGATAAAGCAGGTGCCTTAGATGCTTTGCAGGATGTAAGAAAACAGTTTAAAAGAAACCACCAGCTATGGACTGCCAAAGACGAAGAACTTCCTGTGCTGGGTACTACTGCTAATAAATTTAATGATGCAGGTGTAAATATTTTATTTGCAAAACTTCTTGAACGCATAAAAGAAAAATCCGGTATTGAATATGGAGATTACGATGCATCAGCTTTAGCAGGTGCTTTTGAAGAAGCCATAATACCTGCAAAAAGAGTAAGATATCTTTCAGAAATATCTGATGAAGTAAGAAATTATAATCGTATTGCCGATGAACAAGCTGCTATCAGCAGTAAACTATATCAGTTAAGGGGAGCCTTAAATATTATTAAATCATCTGGTAATAATGATGCTGTAGAAGTTCTGGAACAGCAAATAAATAATTTTGAAAAACAGCAATATCCATTAACAAAGAAACTGGTTGATGAATGGGAAGAAACAAAGAAGAAATATGTAAACGAATTTTTTGAATACGATGTTCGTGGTAAAATTATTCAGCAACCTTTATACACCAAAACTCTTTCAGGAACTGCTGTTCCAAAAATTGCTGTTCCCCGTTTTAAAGATTGGGGCGATATATTAAGGTGGCGCTTACAGGAAAATTTTCCCGGTAAGTTCCCCTATACTTCAGGAGTATTTCCATTAAAACGTGCAGAAGAAGATCCAACCCGGATGTTTGCCGGTGAAGGTGGTCCAGAACGTACCAACAAAAGATTTCATTATGTTTCGCAGGGACAACCGGCAAAAAGGTTATCTACAGCTTTTGACAGCGTAACGCTTTATGGTGAAGATCCGGCTATAAGACCCGACATCTATGGCAAGATTGGCAATAGTGGAGTAAGTGTAGCTACAATTGATGATGCTAAAAAATTATACAGCGGCTTCGATCTTTGTGACCCGCGTACTTCTGTATCCATGACCATTAATGGACCTGCGCCAATGCTGTTGGCTTTCTTTATGAATGCTGCCATTGACCAGCAATGTGAAAAATATATTGAAGAAAACGGACTGTGGGATGAAGTAAAGAAGATTCAAAAATCAAAATTTGAAAGTCAAAATACACCAACTTATTATAATCCTTCTTCACCTGAAAGGTTGCCTGAAGGAAATAATGGTTTGGGATTAAAACTACTTGGTTTAAGTGGTGATGAAGTATTACCACCCGATGTATATGAAAAATTAAAAGCACATGCACTGCAACAGGTAAGAGGAACTGTACAGGCAGATATTTTAAAAGAAGACCAGGCGCAAAATACCTGCATTTTTTCAACGGAGTTTGCTTTGAAATTAATGGGTGATGTGCAGGAATATTTTATTAATAACAAGGTTCGTAATTTTTATTCTGTTTCTATATCAGGTTATCATATTGCTGAAGCAGGTGCAAATCCCATTACACAACTGGCATTCACATTATCAAATGGGTTTACTTATGTAGAGTATTATTTGAGCCGTGGCATGAACATAGATGATTTTGCACCTAATCTATCTTTCTTTTTTTCAAATGGAATGGATGCAGAATATAGCGTAATAGGTCGTGTGGCAAGACGCATTTGGGCAAAAGCTATGAAGCATAAATACAATGCGAACAGCCGATCTCAAAAATTAAAATATCATATACAAACCAGTGGAAGAAGTTTGCATGCCCAGGAGATAGATTTTAATGATATCCGCACAACCTTGCA
>JACDAZ010000159.1 GCA_013695175.1 Flavisolibacter sp.
CCACTTCTGTATGCATCGCAAAAGGAATAACGTAAATGATCGCCATCCGCGTCAGAAGCAGCAAAACTGTAAGAGAAATTATTATTTGCGCAAATAACTACCAGGTCAGTGCCAATGAATCTGGCGCTATTGTTTACAGGGGATGAATTATTATGATTGCCGGGAATTTCAGCTGTATAAGTTGCTCCAACTTGTCCATATCCAAATAAAAGATTATTGATTCCGCTTATCCGGTAATTTACCTGGCTTGCTACCACGTAACCATTTATATTACCCGGTACCGAAACTTCAAAATGATAATATCCTACCACATAACACACTTCGGGTGGATTGGTGATACATCTATTGTGATTTTGAATGCCTATTGTTTCGCTGCTACTTAATGGAACTGTAAGAGTGCTAACTATATTTCCATTACCCCTGTCATATACAATAATAGTTGTAGGATTATTAAATTGCCTTCCACTGTTACAACGCATGTAAAATTGAAGCGTAAAATTATATTGATGTAATCCACCTGACGATCCGGTATAAGTGTAAAACATTTGGCCACCTGTTATATGATCAGCCTTTGCAGCAAAGCATAATGATAAAACCAGGAATAATATGGTTAGTTTTTTCAACATGAATAAAAAAATGGGATGACATAGGATTGGAAAGAGAAGGAAGATCAATTTACGGTTTTCCTGTTACAAGAAATGTTTTTGGATAAGAAACCCCTTAAATTGATATAGTTTATTCAACAAAAAATGACAGCACATGTACTCCCGAAGCGAGGCATCGAAATTAAAACAACAATTTTGGACAACTTTTGGTTAATATATGTCGCCTTGCCTTCTGCTGAAGGGGAAAAATAAATTGGGTAAATTATAAAAGTGGTGAGAAAAATATCCTCTTTAAAATGGCGGCAGATAATAACTCTGCTTCAATTGCTATTGAACTCACACATCCAGACATTTCCCATAAACAATTAGTATTTGAGCAATTTGAGCAGATGAAAAATCTTTTGCACGCGATACTACAGGAAGACTGGATCTGGAAATTTATAAATTTTGATGAAAATGGTAAACTAGTTAGCCGCATTTATACTGAAATAAAAGAGGTATCAATTTATAAAAAGGATGATTGGCCAGAGCTGATTAGATTTTTTAAAGACAGAATAATTGCATTGGACGAATTCTGGAGTTCTGCAAAATATATATTTGAAACGTTTAGGTAATTACCTGGTTTCATTAGCACGGTGGCAGATAATTTCCACAGCAAAACTAAAAGCTAAAGCAAAAGCAATTGTTTCCCACATGGATTCTTTTTTTATCATTGATACAAAGGTCATGACAAAACAAAAAAGAGCAACCATTACAGTCAATGCATTTCTTTCGGTTAGGTATTTTTTCATTTTACTAAAGGATTAACAGGAGAATTTACAAACAAGTTATGGTCTACAAATGTATGGTAGTAAACTGTTTAAGAAAGATAATCATCGGCAGAACGGCATAAATCTTCGACTAAACTATTGTTAATTCTCTTCTTTTACCGGAATCCTATTCATGAAGAAATAATAAAAGGCACTGCCTAAGGAATAAAAAACAAGGTCAAACCAGTCTGCGGTAAATCTTTCGGACAAAAGGGGGAATAACCATTCCGTTACCAGGGCAACATAAAGAGTGGCAATAATTACAAATAGTAAAGACAATTTTTGATCTTTTTGTTTATAGATGTATTTTTTTTCAGCAAGCAACAAAAAAAGGATAACAGGCATGGCCAAAAAATTGTCTAGATAATTATTTAAAAAAGGTAGTGGAATTTTAAAGATATACTGGCTTACCTGGTGAAGTATAAATACCAGCAGAAAAATAAAAAATAAAGGAGATCTTAAAAAATACAATTTCATATTTATATAGCTACAAAAAAAACAAATAATAATACGACAAGTAAAACAGGTGATAAGGCAACTAATACTAAAACAGCAATTAGTTTATAAATGGATTTTAAAATGGTTTTCCATACAGGATCGGCTGGGTCAGGTTTTACCCACTCTTTAATTGTATTAAAATACCTTTTAATTATTTCACCAAAACTTTCTCCTTCCAGGTCTTCAATACCTTCTGTTTTTGTACGTTTATACTTCATCACAAATAATGAGATTTATTCTTCCCTGCTAAATTCACTTTCCAGTTTTTTCATAACAGAAGTAGCTGTTAATCCATGTATTAAAATGGATAGAATAACAATAAAGGAAACCAGCGACCATAGCTCCCGGGCATATTTAAAGTCGGCCTGGTATAATCCAAATGACAAATAAAAAAATGATCCCATACCCCTGATCCCAAAAAAACTTATTGCCAGCCTTTCTTTAAAATGCAAATTTGATTTGAAAAGTGAAATCATACCTGTAAATGGACGAATAATGAATACAAAGGCCATCCCAAATACTGCCATCTGCCAGGTAAGGAAATTCAAAATACCATGTGCAACAGTACCCCCAAATAAAATAAGAACTATGGCTACTAATATTCTTTCTATCTGCTCCGTAAAGTCATGTAGTTTTTTATGATATTTATCATTCATTTCATAATTACGTAAAGTGATGGCTGTAACAAAAACAGCAATAAATCCATAACCTTGCAGTAATTCTGTTAAACCATAAACCAATATTGTAGCTGCAATGGCAACAAAGCCATCTCTTATGATTACAAAATTTGTTTTTTGTGGAAGATAAAAAATAAAATAAGAGAGTAATTTGCCAAATGCAATACCACAAGCTATTCCTGCTACCATTCTATAAATCACATCTCTTAAAAACCAGTTTCCCATTGATTCAAAGCTTATTGTTGAAGTTGCCAGTATAATGG
>JACDAZ010000213.1 GCA_013695175.1 Flavisolibacter sp.
TGCCTGTTCCCTGCCACAATTAGTTACTGGAGAAATATTAGAAGTGAGCAGGGGCGTTGAATGCAGAACCGAGCACGTTCCTCTTGGCGTTGTTGCCTCTATTGTTCCCTTCAACTTCCCAAGTATGGTTCCTAACTGGACCATTCCTAATGCCATTGCTCTTGGCAATTGCATGATCTTAAAACCCAGTGAAAAGGTTCCGTTGAGTGCAGGGCGTATTGCAGAATTATTAAAAGAAGCATGGTTGCCTGATGGTTTATTTAATATTGTGCATGGTGATGTGGAAATGGTTGAAGCTATTTGTGATCACCCGGATATAGAAGCTGTTTCATTTGTAGGTTCTACCAAAGTGGCAAAAATTGTATATCAGCGTGCAACAAATAGTTATAAAAGATGCCTTGCATTGGGTGGTGCAAAAAATCATTTAATGGTAATGCCCGATGCTATTCCCGGCATGACTGCGCAAAATGTTGCAGCGTCTATGAGTGGTTGCGCAGGACAGCGATGTATGGCTGCATCGGCTATGGTGGCTGTTGGTGAAACCGATCATATTATTCAAAAAATTGTTGAAGAAGCAAAAAAAATGATCCCCGGTGATAACCTGGGTGCTGTAATAAATAAAGAATCAAAAGATAAGATAGAAAAATATATCAGTGAAGCGGAAGAACAGGGAGCAACCATTTTGCTTGATGGCAGAAATACAAAAGTTGATGGTAAAGAAAATGGAACCTATGTGGGACCAACTGTTATTGATCATGTAAAACCGGAAATGTCTGTTGCCAAAGAAGAAATTTTTGGTCCTGTTATCAGCATTATGCGTACCAAAACTGTTGATGAAGCACTGGCTATAGAAAATGCAAATCCTTATGGCAATGCAGCATCTGTGTTTACTCAAAATGGAGGTGTGGCACGTTATATAATAGAAAAAGCAAGTGCCGGAATGATAGGTGTAAATGTGGGTGTGCCCGTACCACGTGAACCATTTTCATTTGGCGGCTGGAATGAAAGCAAATTTGGAGTAGGGGATATTACCGGAAAAAGTTCTATTGAGTTCTGGACTAAACTTAAAAAATCAACCATTAAATGGAATCCAGAAGCGGGTGTAAACTGGATGAGCTGATGAATTATGTTGTATTATTTGTTTATCGGCATTTGTAAATCTGTTCAACTTCTGTTGTGTCACTCACTGCATCGTTCGGTAATTCTATTGAGCTTTTTAAAAACACAAAGAGTAACACGAAAGAACCACAAAATAATGGTAACCCTTTGTGTTCTCCGTGTAAATTCTTTGTGTACTCTGTGGTTAAATTGAAATCAAAAGCTACAGAGTTCAAATAAAATTGAGAAGGACTGAACTTGTAACTAAAGCAGAATAGAATTGTTGCAGCACAAGTGAGTGAACAACAGAAGCTAAATTGAAATACAGAAGTTAGTTTAATAAATTTTTATGATGATAGAATCAAAATCTGAAACAGAAGAAATAATTCAGGACAACCTGGATTATACGTTGTTTTCCTGGAGCAAACAAAAAGTACAAAATCCTATTGCTGTAAAACATGCCGAAGGCGTTTATTTATATGACTATGATGGGAAACGATATATAGATTTTTCCTCAGGGTTGATGAATGTGAACATTGGGCATGGTAATCAAAGAATCACTGAAGCTGTAGTAAAACAAATGCAGGAGGTAAGTTATGTAACTCCCAGTTGTGTTACAAAAGTGCGTGGCGAACTGGGAAAAAAACTTGCTGAAATTTGTCCGGGTGATTTAAACAAATCTTTTTTCACTTTATGTGGGGCATCATCAATTGACAATGCCATAAAGCTTGCACGGTTATATACAGGACGGCATAAAATATTTGCACGTTATCAATCTTATCATGGTGCATCTATCGGCGCCATATCAGCAAGTGGCGATCCACGCCGGCTTCCTGTTGATGCCCAGCAGGCGCCTAATTTTGTACATTTTGATCTTCCATATGCATACAGGTATGAACAGGGCGAAGAAGCTTTATTAAAAGATTCTATTGAACAACTGGAAAGAATAATCGGTTATGAAGGTCCTGCTAATACTGCAGCTATAATTCTGGAAGGACAATCAGGTTCATCTGGTTGTTTTTTATACCCCAATGGATATTTAAAAGCTGTAAGGGAAATTTGTAACAAGCATGGAATCATTTTGATTATGGATGAAGTCATGAGTGGCTTTGGAAGAACGGGAAAATGGTTTGGTTTTGAACATCATGATATTGTTCCAGATATGATAGCTATGGCAAAAGGCTTAACATGTGGTTATCTTCCTTTTGGTTGTCTTATGGTAAGCGATAAAATAGCCGCTAAATATGATGATGCTGTTTTACCATTGGGATTGACTTATTCAGCACATCCGGTAAGTTGCGCTGCAGCTTTAGAAACATTACATATTTATGAAGATGAAAATCTAATTGAGAATGCTGCAGAAATGGGAGCATATTTAGACAAAAGAATTGAAGAATTAAAAAAGATGCATCCATCTATTGGTGACTGGCGCAACAAAGGATTATTAGGTTGTCTCGAATTGGTGAAGAACAGGAAAACAAAAGAACCCATAGCTCCATTTAATGCCAAACCAGATGAAATGGAAGTGATGAATAAAGTGGCTGCTAAAATAAAAGAGCTGGGTATGTATACGTTTGTCCGTTGGAGTTATATATTCATTGCACCGCCTTTGATTGTTACCAAAGAACAAATTGATGAAGGGTTAGATATAATATCAAAAGCTCTTGAAATAGCAGATGAAGCGTCTGAATAGTATCAAATTAATAAACTAGCTCCCTAGGAGCTAAACATCTATAGATAGAAAAGAATAAAAGATAAAGACTCCATAGGAGTCAAACAACCTATAAATTATAGAATTTTTTAATTGAATGGGCTACATAGTAGCCAAACATCTATAGATAGAAAATATAAACAATAAAGACTCCATAGGAGTCAAACACAAAATAATAAGGTTCTAACATTAACATGCCAAACACCTACACGCAATTATACATTCAATTTGTGTTTGCTGTGAAACACCGGCAGGCTTTGATCAACACATCATGGAAAAATGAATTATTTAAATACATTACAGGCATTGTTCAAAATAAAGGCAGTAAAATGTTAGCTATAAATGGAATGGCGGATCATATTCATGTTTTCATTGGATATAAACCATCCATATCAATTCCGGACCTGGTAAAAGATATTAAACTGGCTACCAATGATTGGATCAATAAAAATCATCTTACGAATCAAAAATTTGCCTGGCAAGAGGGTTATGGCGCTTTTTCCTATAGTAGTACACAAATTAAAAATGTATGCGATTATATAGAAAATCAGGAACAGCATCATTCTAAACAAACATTTAAAGAAGAATACGTATCATTTTTGAAAAATTTTGAAATAGAATATGATGATAAATATTTGTTTGAATTTATTGATGAATAAGATTCGACTCCTACGGAGTCGGGTTAGGTTTCAATTAATTAATACTACAAATATTTCACTCCTAAGGGAGTAAAATAATTTTTGGGATAGAATGAACATCGCCATTTCATAGAATCAACGATTGATATTTTGATTTTAGTGAATAAAATATATTTTGTGTTTGATAGGTTTGCTTTTAACTTAAATCTTCTAGATGATAAAATTTACAATATTGAAACAATTAATTGCATTTTCATTCCTGCTCTTCAGCATATCAATTTTTGCTCAATCAAAAAAAGCAAGAGATTTAGGAATTCCATTCAGTGGTACCACCGGTATATTAAATGCTATTACAGATGTTTCTGGAGTAACTGTAGGTCAGGTAACATTAATAAGTGGAGAGGGTGCGTTGGTACCCGATAAAGGACCTGTGCGTACAGGTGTTACTGCAATTCTTCCTCGTGGAAAAGAGTTTGCTCCTGTATATGCAAACTGGTATGCTTTAAATGGTAACGGTGACATGACCGGCACACATTGGATTACGGAATCAGGTTTTTTAGAAACTCCTATATTAATAACAAATACAGGTAATGTAGGTACAGTGCGTGATGCAGCCTGGAAGTGGATGAATGAAAGAAAATATTATAAGCCTTTTTATAAGGATCATTGGTATGCTTATCCTGTGGTTGCAGAAACTTACGATGGCATGTTCAATGATATAAACGGGCAGCATGTACAAAAAGATCATGTATACCAGGCATTGGATAATGCAAAGGAAGGCGCGGT
This sequence comes from Flavisolibacter sp., assembly GCA_013695175.1. GTDB lineage: Bacteria > Bacteroidota > Bacteroidia > Chitinophagales > Chitinophagaceae > Flavisolibacter. Next base: position 4,234 of record JACDAZ010000213.1, read on the forward strand.
TGAAGAAGGCGGTGTTGGTGGTGGAACAGGAATGATGTGTTTCGGATTTAAAGGAGGCATTGGAACCTCATCAAGAATTCTTAATAGCGGATCCGGAGATTATACTGTAGGTGTATTAGTACAATCTAATTTTGGAAGGAGAGTACAACTTACAATTGCAGGAGTTCCTGTTGGTAGAGAGTTACTAGATACTTTACGTCCTGTTTTTGATCCCCCTACAGGTTATTTGAATAACTATCCTGAAAGTGAAACCGGGTCGATAATTATAATATTGGCAACAGATGCTCCCTTGCTTCCGGAACAATTAAAGAGATTGGCACACCGCATACCATTAGGTGTTGGTAAAACAGGTGGAGTAGGAGGCAATGGTTCAGGAGATATTTTCCTGGTATTTTCTACCGCTAATAAAAATGCAACAGGTAATGAAGATGTTCAACAGGTTGCTACAATTTCTAATGAACAAATAGATGCTCTATTTGAAGCCACAGTGCAGGCAACAGAAGAAGCAATTATCAATTCTTTATTTGCAGGAAAAACAATGGTTGGTATAAATGGTAATACGGTTTACGGGCTTCCTATAAATAAAGTGTTAGCTATCATGAAAAAATATAACAGGTTAAAATAAAAAAAAATATTGCAGTATAGCAGTAATAGATAACAAACCAAAGCTTGCATGAGAAATGAAATAGTTGAACTGACGGAAGATATTTCCCACTCACCTTTATACAATAAAGATCTTGCACCTGTGCCTGCAGCACAACGTACCTGGAACCGCTGGCATATTGCTGCCATCTGGGTAGGAATGGCTGTTTGTATTCCGACGTATATGCTTGCAAGTAGTTTGATAAACCAGGGTATGAACTGGTGGCAGGCTCTGCTTACGATCTTATTGGGTAATGTAATTGTTTTAATTCCCATGATCCTTAATGCACATGTAGGAACTAAATACGGAGTACCGCTTCCGGTTTTTCTTCGATTAAGTTTTGGTATCAAAGGTGCTATTGTTGCTGCTTTACTTCGTGGACTGGTAGCATGTGGATGGTTTGGTATTCAAACCTGGATTGGCGGTGCGGCTATTTACCAGTTGATGTTGATTGTAGTTCCTGGTTTGGCTGAGTCTGCGTATCTGGGTTCTTTCATTGGTTTAAATATTGCGCAGGCTGCCTGCTTTTTATTTTTTTGGTTCATTAACATATGGATCGTTTACCGCGGCATCAATTCTATCAAAGTTCTAGAAACATGGGCTGCTCCTTTTTTATTGATCATTGGATTTTTTTTATTGATTTGGGCATGGGCAACTGTAGGTTCATTAGGTGAAATTTTAAATGCATCATATGCATTGTCAAGTGAGGGAAATGTAGATTTTTGGAAAATATTTTTTCCGGGGTTAACAGCAATGGTTGGTTTTTGGGCTACTCTTTCTTTAAACATTCCTGATTTTACACGATATGCACGTTCTCAAAAAGAACAGGCTTTAGGTCAGGTAATAGGTTTGCCTGCAACAATGGTTTTTTATTCTTTTATTGGTATTGCAGTAACGAGTGCCACTGTTTTGATTTATGGAGAAGCTATATGGGATCCTGTTGCATTGCTGGCGAGATTTGAATCACCACTGATTGTTGCTCTTTCTATGTTTGGTTTAACCATTGCTACTTTGTCAACCAATATTGCTGCTAATGTAGTTGCGCCGGCCAATAGTTTTGCTAATATGGCTCCCTCTAAAATCAGTTTTAAGATGGGTGGTTATATAACAGGAATTATAGGAATTCTGATCTTTCCCTGGAAATTAATTGCTGACCCGGAAGGTTATATTTTTCGTTGGCTGATCGCTTATTCTGCCTTATTGGGAGCTTTGGCGGGTATTATGATCTGTGATTACTATTTAGTGCGGAAAACACAAATTCAATTAGTAGAACTGTTTAAAACCAACAGTATCTATAGTAACTGGAATAGTCGTGCCTGGGTTGCATTTATAATTAGTTTACTTCCCGTGATCCCCGGTTTTTTAGTTGCTGTTGGTGTTTCTGATGCTGATGCTTTTCCTGCATCCTTAATCAATTTATATTCCTATGCCTGGTTTGTAACCTTCATTGTATCTTTTGTTATTTATTGGATGATCATGAAAAAACAAGTCTATGTCAATCCTGATTAAAAATGGCAGAATCATTACTGCCTCAGAAGATTATGTTGCAGATATTTTTATTGAAGATGAAAAGATTCATTCAATTGGTAAAAACCTGCAGGTAAGTGC
>JACDAZ010000263.1 GCA_013695175.1 Flavisolibacter sp.
GCATATCCCGTGCAGGATGATTTTCGGGTAAATTAAGTGCGGTGAAATTATGCCAGTCATCTTCAATCTCTGGTCCGTCGGCAACAGAAAATCCAAGACGCTGAAAAATATTTACAATCCTGTTTCTGACCATAACCACGGGGTGGCGTGATCCAATTTCAACAGGATCGCCGGGTAAAGAAAGATCTATATCATCTTTTGGTTTTTCTGAAGTGGCACCGGCATTTGCTTTAGCAACTTCATATTTGCTTTCAGCATATTCTTTAAATTCATTTAAAATAAGACCAAATTCTTTCTTTTTATCTACTGGAACATTGCGCATTTCAGCAAATAAAGCCTTCACAATTCCTTTTGTTCCCAAATATTTTATTCTGTATTCTTCCAATTGTTGAGGGTTTAAAATTTCAATACCTCCTATTTCTTCTTTAAAAGATTTAATTTGATCCAGAATCTGCTCCATGGCGCAAAAATAGAAAGAGATTCATGTAATTGAGGGTTAAGCTATACAACTTTTTATTTTCATCTTGTTAGTTGATTGTCAAAAATTGTAAGTGCCTACAGCTATATTCAGAGCAAACTCTGTTTTATATTGCAGCCATGTCTGATAGATTACACATTGCTGATTTTTTAATTCCTCTTAATAAACCGCTTCTTTCCAATGACCGCGGGTATAAAGAAGGCCAGGTAGGATTTGCTATTGAAGCATATGAAGATGAAATGCCCGACCTGGAACAAGCTAATATTGTTTTTATAGGATGTGGAGAGCAAAGAGGAGCCGGAATAAAAGCCGGTAGCGATGCGGCAGATGAAATAAGAAAAGAATTTTATAATCTGTATTACTGGCACCAGGATATCAGACTCGCTGATTTAGGAAATATCAAATTAGGGAAAGAATTAAATGATACCTATGCGGCCTTAAAAATTGTAGTGAATGAATTGGTCTCAATAGGAAAAACAGTAGTGATCTTAGGTGGCTCACATGATCTTACACTGGCACAATACAATGCATTTGTTGAAAATAAAAAGCCAATTGAAGCGGTTGGTGTTGATGCATTTATTGATATAAACATTGACTCCCTGTTACGTAAGGAAAACTTTTTAATGGAAATGCTTACTTCTGAGCCTAATTATATGAAGCATTACAATCACCTTGCTTTTCAAAGTTTTTTTATGCATCCCCGCATGCTGGAAACAATGGACAAATTAAGATTTGATTGTTTTAGAGTGGGAACGGTAAAAGAAGAAATTGAAGAAATGGAACCTGTTATCAGGAACTGCCAATTATTTTCATTTGATGTTTCAGCTATTGCACATGCCTATGCACCATCAAATCATGCCAGCCCGAATGGGTTAACCGGAGAAGAAGCTTGCACTTTATTGCAATATGCAGGTATGAGTTCTCAGGTAAAGACGATAGGTATTTATGGTTACAAACCTGAAGACGATAAAGAAACATTGACTGCAAAACAAATAAGTCATATGTTATGGTACCTGATTGATGGAAAAAGTCGTTGTACCAGGGAAGCTCTTTTAGAAGATAAAGGAAACTTTAATGAGTATACAACTGCTTTTGCTGAAGTGGAAACTTTATTTATGCAAAGTAAAAAAACCGGAAGGTGGTGGATGCAAATGCCGGATAAAAAATTTATTGCCTGCTCATATAAAGATTACCAAACAGCAAGCAGTAATGAATACCCGGAAAGATGGCTGCGGGCCCAGGAAAGAAGCTAAAATTTAATGTAAAATGAAAAATGAAAAAGGTAAAAAGGATTTCAAAATTTTGAAGATATATTTCTTGAAAGGACGCTCATTCAATTTTTACATCTTACATTTTATAATTTTAATTGCTCTCTCTTCTTGTACAGTAAGCAGAAATTTGCAATCCAAACAAGTTCAATCTTTATTAAACGATCCGGCTTTAATTAATGCTCATATAGGGATATCTATTTTTGATCCCGGATCAAATCAATATTTATACAACCACCAGGGAGAAAAATATTTTGTTCCTGCCAGTAATATTAAAATTCCAACGCTGTATGCAGCTCTAAAATACCTGGGTGATAGTATTGTTGGTTTACGATATGCAGTTACAGGAAATAAAGTTTCTATTCTACCTGCCGGTGACCCCACTTTTCTGCATCCGGACTTTGAAAAACATCCTGTTTATAACTTTCTCAAGTCATTTGATACCATACAAATTTTAAATCCTCTTTTTGATGATGATTTTTTAGGAAGTGGGTGGAGCTGGAATGATTATAAGTCGTACTACATGGCGCAGAAAAGCAATTTTCCTGTATACGGTAACGTGGTAAAATTTAACTGGGAAAATTCAGCTTCAGTAAAAATAGTTCCATCCTATTTTCAAAAGGAAACTGAAGTGGCAGAAACTCTTACAACAGGTTTTCAACTGGAAAAGCCCTGGGATGAGAACAGTTTTGTTTTATTAAATGGCAGATCAAAGACTGCAGAAGTTCCTTTTCGGCCTGACCCCGGTACCATTTTAAGTCTTATAACAGATACTTTAAAAAAGGTTGTTGAATTTGAGTATACTAAGCCAAAATTAAAGTTTCAG
>JACDAZ010000286.1 GCA_013695175.1 Flavisolibacter sp.
GATCAAACCTTTAAAAGCACTGGCATCCTGCGTTACTTTCTCCCAAAAATCAACACCATATTTTTCATAACCATAATTGGTTAGCAGGTATCCTAATTGGTAATGATTTGGAACCATGTCTTTTAAAGAACCATTACGCAATTTCATCCAGCTATAGTCGCGGCCTTCTTTCCACAGACTTTTATAAGCATTTAAAAAATAAGGCATTCGCCCCCTGCCCTGTGTTGTTAATGCAGTCTCGGCATATACTGCATCTCCCTCAAAAAACCAGTCGGGTATAGATAGCGCATTTGCCAAAGCCCTTCCTTGCTGTCCTAATACCCAGCCAAAAGCTTTGCTTAACCCCCGGTTGAAATTGTTATACTGCTGCACGTGCCGGTATTCATGTATAGCCAATAAATCCTGCCAGGGCAGGTTACCAAATTGAAAAATATCACCACCGGGTACTAAAAAAAATTCACTCCTGAATGGACCCAGCGTAACAAAACCATTGGCAAGTGTGGTATTGGAGTGTAATACTATATCTACTTTTTGTAGCTGGTCTCCAACCTGGTTTTCGGTAGCAGCCATCCGGTTAATAATGGTAGCAACACGTTCTGCCTCAATCTCCGATTTTGGTGTAAAAATGACTCTTGCGGTATCAGTATTTTTTTGTTTCCATTTTGTACGTGGACGAAACCCACCAAATTGTTGTGCTGATAACTTTACCGAAAAAAGTATTACAATAAAGAGTAGTAGAAATTTATTCATAGATCCAGATAAATATAACTTAATAAAATAAACGCTGATCTGAAGTTATGATTGAAAATTTTAGAAAAGCTATTTAAATAGCACGAATGTTCAATTTCTTTGCAATACTATCTGCCATGGCCTCCGCAGAATAACCATAGCCATTAACAAGAATACCTTTTGTTCCGTCTTTTGATTCTATTCCATATACAATAGCTTCGTCTGCCGGATCAGTATTTCCTTCAAAACGGTACACTTCACTGATCTCAAAATCTTCTGCATCATATTTACGGCTATTGCAGATCAAACAATTTTCAGCAAGATTAAAATCTTCTGAAAAACCTCTTGCACGAAGTTCATTTATGGCCGTGGAAACGGTTTCGTATTGATACATAAATTTTATTTTACCTGGTATTCAACCCTTAAAGTTATGGAAGCAGTCTTTTCTTTTGATGTTGTATTAAATACGCCACCATAGCTGTAATCTTCATTTGAGTTTTTACCAGTGATTTGAAAAACACCCATATTGGCTTTTCTGATAGAACCAAGTCCTGCTTCTGAATTGGTAGCAATACTTTCTGCTCTTTGCCTGGCATCAGCAGCAGCTTTGGCCAACAGGTCAATTTTTAATTCATTCAATCCTGAATAATAATAGCTGGGTGGTGTGGAATTCAATTCAATTCCTTTTTCCAGCAAAGCTGTTATTTCTCTTGATAATTTTTCAACAACAGGAATATTCCTGGAGTCAACCGAAACCCTTCCTGTAAGGTTATAACCGCTGAAACGGTTTCCTGTAGCACGCCCCATTTCATCATAACTACTTTCATAATTACGAAACATGTCAACGGAAGAAAAAACAATATTGGAATCTGCGATGCCATTGGCATTTAAATAGGTTTTTATTTCTGCTTCATCTGCTTTTAATGCTGCATAAGCAGTTCTCAAGTCCATGCCGGTACGGGTAAAGCTTCCTTTCCAAACAATTTGATCGGCAATAAAATCTTTTTCTGCCAGCCCTGTAACGGTAATTGTTTCACCAGATTTAAAACGATATTTTAATGTAGATGCTGCAAGAATGGCTGAAATAATAATGGCTATAGCAATGATAAGATAGCCGAGATATGAACGCATATTTTAGTTTTGTTGATTGTAGAATCCTAAGTTGAGAAATTCTTTTGGATTTATGATGTTAAATATTGTCTAGCCACCAAGACGCTAAGACAGAAAGTAGCACAAAGGGATTTTATCCTTTACATTTTAACCGCCAGGAACGCGGAGTTCGCAAAGAAATACAAACGCAAAGTAAACACTCTTAAAACCTTTGCGAATCTTTGCGCTTTCTTTGTGCCCTCCTATGTTTGTTTTATAAAAATAGTTCTTTGAGATCTAAGTGTTAAGCTTCAATAAATTTGATTTATTAAAGTGAAAAGGGTGAGAGTGGATTTGTGCCTAAGTAATCTGAAGATATACTGACGCTAAGAAATAACCTCACTCTTTTTATCTCTTCGAGTTTGAACAGAATGTAAGGAATATTGCTATCTGCGGTGTATCCAGAATATCCATCCAGGAGACAAAACGAAGGGAGATTTTCACTTTTTACTTCAAACACTTTTTAAAATGAGAAAAATTGTAAAACAAGTAGCAGCTATTGACGTAGCAAAAAATGAACTGGTGGTTTGTTTAGGCAGAATGTACGATGACTGGACACCAGAGTTATTTGCAGGTAAAACATTTGCCAACAATGCAAAAGGAATGACTTCTATGCTGGCATGGGTAAGAAAGCTCCATAACGAAGAAATTCCAGTTCGTTTTGTTATGGAAGCCACAGGAGTTTATCACGAATCGCTTGTATATTATCTGAATGATGAATTGCAGGAAGTTTCTATTGTGCTGCCCAATAAAATAAGCAACTACATGAGAACTTTAGAAACGAAGACCATTACAGACAAAACTGCATCAGAAGCCATTGCCCTGTTTGGTTTGGAAAGAAGGCTTGACAAATGGAAGCGCCCGAAAGAGATTTTTAGGAAGCTACGGCAACTAACAAGAGAACGGGATCAAATAGTGCAGGAACGAACAATAGTAAAGAATCAGTTACATGCAGAACAAACAGAAGCACACCCTGGTAAGAGTACTCTTGCAAGAATAAAATCACGCATCAAAATGCTGGACAAACAGGAAACGGAGATAAAGCAGGAAATAGCAGCTCTAATAGCAACAGATGCAGAGACTAAAAAAGCTGTAGCACTCATTACCACAGTATCGGGAGTTGGTGTTTTAACAGCAGCCATTATTCTTGCAGAAACAAATGGGTTCGAGCACATTCGCAATAAGAGGCAGCTTGCGAGTTATGCTGGCTTTGATGTAAAAGAAAAACAATCGGGGATATCCATAAAAGGAAAGCCGAGGATATCGAAAAAAGGAAATAAAAACTTGAGAAAAGCTATGCATTTACCAGCACTTGCAGCTATACGATATGATGAGCGATTTAAAGCAATATTTTCCAGAATTGTATCAAAGCATGGAATTAAAATGAAAGCAGCTGTAGCAGTACAACGTAAAATCCTTGAGATGACTTACACCATTTTCAAAACAGGAAAAAAGTATGACAAAAATTACCTGAATGAATTAATAACAATCAATACATAAAATTAAAGCGATCAATCCGATCGCTCTAAACAGGCTGGCTTAAAGCCGCCTAAAAAACAAAAGTATTAAAAAAAAATTTGGAACTTAACACAGAATCTTAGCGGCTTGGTGTCTTCGTGGCAATTAACCTTTGTGAATTAGTTTTAAGTTCAGCTAGTTCAATTCAATTAATTTTGCCGCTAACTTTTTTATTTAGAATGGAAAAAAACACTGTTGAGAAAGTACAGGTATTAATAATCGGATCGGGGCCTGCAGGATATTCAGCTGCTATCTATGCTTCACGAGCCAATATGAACCCTGTTCTTTACCAGGGCATTCAACCGGGAGGTCAACTTACCATAACAACTGAAGTAGAAAATTATCCAGGCTTCCCCGATGGTATTCAAGGACCGGAACTGATGATTCATTTTGAAAAGCAGGCACAACGCATGGGTGCCGATTTACGATATGGATTGGCTACAAAAGTTGATTTTTCTTCCACTCCATATAAAGTGTGGATCGATGATGAAAAGCTGATTGAAGCCGATGCTGTTATCATTGCTACAGGCGCTTCTGCAAAATGGCTGGGAATAGAAAGCGAACAAAGGTTAAATGGTTATGGAGTAAGTGCCTGTGCTGTTTGTGACGGCTTTTTCTTTCGCGGTAAAGAAGTGGCTATAGTTGGCGCAGGTGATACTGCTGCCGAAGAAGCTTTATACCTGTCAAAATTGTGTTCTACTGTTCATATGTTTATCCGCAGAGATGAAATGCGTGCCAGCAAGATTATGCAGGACAGGGTTATGAATACGGCAAATATCAAAATGTACTGGAACACGGAAACTGATGAAATTTTAGGCGAAAAATCTGTTGAAGGAGTACGGGTAAAAAATAACCAAACAAATGAACTAAATACCATTCCTGTTAAAGGATTTTTTGTGGCTATTGGACATACTCCCAATTCAGAAATTTTTAAAGACTGGCTCCATATGGATGAAGCAGGTTATGTTAAAACAATCCCCGGAACTTCTAAAACAAATGTAGAAGGTGTATTTGCTTCCGGTGATGTACAGGATAAAATTTACAGGCAGGCAGTAACAGCAGCAGGCACAGGTTGTATGGCAGCGTTGGATGCTGAACGTTATTTATCTGAAAAAGGTCTCCATTAATATGTCCGGGTTAATTACAATAGAATTAATAGGATTACGCTTTTTCTCTGCAATTGGTGTATATGCAGAAGAAAACCTGGTGCAGAATGAATTTGAAGTAGATGTGTTAATGGATATACCGGGTCAGGAAGAAGTTATTACTTCCATAAAGGATACTGTTAATTACCTGGAAGCTGCAAACATTGTTCGCAAAGAAATGCAACAGCCTCACAAATTGCTGGAAACATGCGCCATGATTATTTCAAAAAAAATCAAATCCCAATATCCACAGGTTGAAAAAGTATTTGTAAAAATAGAAAAGCTGTCACCTCCAATAAACAACTTTATTGGTACAGTATCCGTCAGTTATACAAGCTAGAAAGTCTCCCTATGAAAACAATTATATCTTTCTTTTTACTGTTATTACCGTATCTGGTTTTGGCTCAAAGCGAGCAACAACTTTTAAACCAGGCTGCAAAACACGAAGTTTCTTTAAATGAAACAGAAGCAATGAATGCCTACAGGCAGGTTTTAAAATTAAATACCAATCATTACCAGGCTTTATGGAAGTTAAGCGAATTATACAGCATAGTAGGAAACAGGCGGCCAACTAATGCACAACAACAGCAGTATTTCAGAACCGGTAAAGTATATGCACAACAAGCTATAAAAGTTAGTCCTGCCGGTGCAGATGGTTATTATGCACTTGCTGTAGCAATGGGCAGACTGGCCCTTACTGAATCTTCTAATAAGGATAAAATAAATGCTGTAAAAGAAATCAGAACAAATGCTGAAATAGCTTTAAAATACAACCCTGATCATGGGCGTGCCTGGCATGTGTTGGGAAAATGGCATTATGAAGTAAGTAATCTTAATTTTTTTGAAAGAACTGCAGTTAAGATGATGTATGGTGGTTTTGAACCGGCCTCTTTGGAAGAAAGCATTAAAGCATACGAAAGGGCAAAACAACTGGAACCTGGGTTTGCTTTGAATTACCTGGAACTGGCAAAAGCCTATAAAAGTAAGGGGCAAAAAGTCAATGCCATTGAAACATTAAAATTATTGTCTGTTACGCCTGAAAAAACTGCAGACGATAAAAAAACTAAAGCAGAAGGAAACAAAATGCTTAAACAACTGGAAGGTT
>JACDAZ010000302.1 GCA_013695175.1 Flavisolibacter sp.
GTATTGCAATATTAGGCGTGGAAAACTGGAGCGCTAAAGCTCGTTTTCCAAAATATGGCGATCTTAAAAAAGCATACGGTGGAACTGAAGAGGTACCTTTTAAAATTTTAATGAGTCATGACCCATCACATTGGGATGCGCAGGTTGTTTCCAACTATTCGGACATAGACCTTATGTTATCCGGTCATACCCATGGTATGCAGTTTGGCATAGATATTCCATGGTTAAAGTGGAGTCCCGTGCAATATGTATATAAGCAATGGGCTGGATTATATGAAAATAAGCATCAGAAATTATACATAAACAGGGGTTTTGGATTTTTGGGGTATCCCGGGCGTGTAGGAGTATTACCGGAGATTACATTAATCCATCTTACCTGAAATATAAGTATATAAAATACGTTAGGAGTTTTAACTTATTTTAATTCGTTTTACTCTTTATCATGGTTAGCTTTAAAATCTATTCATAGTTATGATAAGACGGTATTTTCTATTATGTATTTTATCATTAAGCTTACATGGTGTTTTCGCGCAGGTAAAGAATGCTGATTCCACTTTATATTACAATGAACTTTTTACTGAATTAGAATCTTTTCTTGATTCAATTTCTGCTCCACGAAACATGTTGATTGTAAACGTGGGTTTAAGTAACAATTTCATCAACTCTAAAACAGTTAATCAAACGGTAGAATCGAACAGGAGGCTAATACTATCTCCCTCTATTGGCTTTTATAGTAAATCCGGATTAGGAATAAACCTTGCCTCTTTTATTAATGATGTTGGAACCAATTGGAATTTATACCAGTGGTTAGGTACTGCATCTTATGATTATCTAAAAGGTGAAAAATTTTTAACCGGAATTAATTATACCCGGTTTTTTACAAAAGATAGTGTTGCGTTTTATGTTTCTCCATTAGAAAATGAATTTTCAGCTTATTTGATGTATAAGCCATCCAATTTCAAACCATCGCTAACAGCTTCATATGGATGGGGAACTATGGAAGACTTTAAAAAAGGTGAACAATTTATAGATGTATTGAAAAAAGGACGTGGTCGTGGATTGGGTAATCTTCCGCCAATAGGTGAGTCTGATACCATTACTACTCAAAAGATTAATGATTTTACATTGTCAGCTTCTGTACGCAGGGATTATGTTTGGCTGAGATTGTTGGGAAAAAATAATGTTACAAGGCTGATCCCACAACTAACCTTTACCAGCGGAACCCAACGTTTTGGATTTAATCAGACATCAAATTCTTATAAAATATCACCAAATAACAAGAACAACGTTTTATATAATACTGATAATGTGGAACTGGAAGATAACCTTGGATTTCAACCACTTTCATTGGCATTTATGCTTCGTTCAGAAATATCATTTGGTAAGTTTTACCTGCAGCCACAATTTATAACAGATTATTATTTTCCTGCTAAAGAACAAAATTTATTAGTGGGTTTCAGAATTAATACGGGATTCATTTTTTAAATCTTTTACATCTCTTTATTTATTTTTTAACAATTCTTCTTTTCACTTTGCGTTATGATTGAAATCATAAAGAAAAAATCTATGAAAAGAAATTTCTTCATGCTGAGCTGCTTCTTATTTTTTGCAGCCGCAGCACAAGCCCAGGTTAATTTAGGCGTAAAAGGTGGTACTACTATCTCAAAAATTGATGGTAAATCATTTCAGGATGAATTTCGTTATGGATATCATGTTGGTGGATTTGTACAATTGGGCTTTGGAGGAAAGTTGAGTATACAACCCGAAGTACTTTTTAATCAATACCAGACACGTGTAGATACAAGTTTCAGAGCTGTATATCAAAATCCAAGTCTTGTAAAGTTGAATTATTTATCTATACCCGTTGTATTAAACTATAAACTTGGAAATGCTTTGTCATTGCAGGCAGGTCCGCAGTTTGGTGTTTTAATGAATAAGGATAACAACTTTTTTGAAAACGGAAAACAGGCTTTTGAAAGTGGTGATTTTTCTTTATTGGGAGGCGTTCAGGTGAATGTGAGTAAGTTTTTAGTTTCGGGCAGGTATGTGGTTGGTTTAAATAACTTAAACGAAATAGATAACCAGGATAAATGGAAAAGCCAGGCTATCCAGCTTTCTGTTGGTTTAAGATTATAAATTTTTTATTAAAATAGAAATCCCTTGCATCAAGCAGGGGATTTTTTTTATGACAATCTGTCCCTTTTCTTTGGTGGCATTAATATTGTCCGATTCACTTGCTTTAATTTTACACTCTTTTAGAGAATATACAAAAACAGAACAATTTGAATTTTTTGAAGCCCGAAGATGAAATGGACTTTCTGCCCATTATTCCCATGAACGAGAATGATGCAGAAACTTTTGATACCAAAGAAATACCTGAAGAACTTACTTTATTACCATTAAGAAATACTGTTCTTTTTCCGGGCGTGGTTTTACCAATAACTGTTGGCAGAGATAAAAGTATTAAAGCTGTAAATGATGCTTATAAAGCTGACAAGTTGATTGGGGTTATAGCACAAAAAGACACTAACATAGAAGACCCGGCAGTTGAAGATCTTGAGTCAATAGGCACTGTAGCAAAGATTGTAAAGCAAATTAAAATGCCTGATGGAGGCATTACCATCATCATACAGGGCAAAAACCGTTTTTCTATTGAAGCCATCACAACTGAAGATCCTTATTTCAAAGCCAGAATTAAAGTGTTGGAAGATGAAGATGCATCACCAGAACCCGATTTTGAAGCTTATGTTTCAAACATCAAAGATCTGGCTACAGAGATTATACAACTATCACCTAATATTCCCTCAGAAGCATCGTTGATTTTAAAAAATATTGAAAGCCCTTCTTTTCTTATCCATTTCGTTTCAAGCAATTTAAATACAGAAATAAAAGAAAAGCAAAAGCTTCTAACCATCAATAACATTAAAGAAAGAGCAGATCTTTTAATGCAGTTGTTGCAAAAAGAACTTCAATTTGCCGAATTAAAAAATAAGGTT
>JACDAZ010000317.1 GCA_013695175.1 Flavisolibacter sp.
GAACTACTCATAGAGGCTCCTCCTTCATACACCTCAGTTATTGCTTCCAGAATTTTTTGCGGTGGTGTTTTTTTTAAAAGATACCCTGTTGCCCCGGCAAGAATGGCATCAAATATTTTTTTATCATCCTCATAAACAGTTAATATAAGAACATTTATAGAAGGAAAAGCAGCTTTAACCAGAGAGGTAGCATGAATACCATTAATACCCGGCATATCAATATCCATTAACAATACATCCAGAATTTTTTCAGAAAGTTGTTCTACAATAGTATCTGCATTTGCACATGTTAGTATTACACTAAATCCCGGAGAATCACTAATGTATTGTTTCAGGCTCTCTCTGAAAATTTCATTATCCTCACATAATGCAACTGTTATTGCCATAGCCAATTTTGATACCGGAAAGGTAATTCTTTGAAACAGCTTTATAACTCATATAATCATCTGAGTGGACAATAGAATTTAATTGTAGTTCCTTTACCACAAGATGAAATTATTTCTAGTTTACCTTTAACCAGAGCCGCCCGGTTCTGAAGATTATGAATGCCATTCCTGTTGTTTTTGTTATTTATATCAAAACCTTTCCCATCGTCTTTTATCATCATAAAAAAACGATCATCCCGTATTTTAATATCAACCTGAATTTTGCTGCTATTTGCATGTTTCACTGAATTGGTGATTACTTCTTTAAATATTAGAAACACATTTCGCCTTAGGAAAACTGGTAATTTATTATAATCGCCTGCATCAGAATTCAAATCCAGAAAAATTTCTTTTGCCTCAGTAAGGGGAAAGGCAAATTCTTTCATTCTTATCAGCAGGTCCTGCCACGTGTCTTTTTCTGGATTGATAGCCCAAATAATGTCATCCATTGCCTCTAATGTAGTTTGGGCAGAATGACCTATTTTTTCTAAAGTTCCGGAAATTTCTTCCGGTGCAGATGCTTTTTCTAACTTTCTGCCGGCTGTTTGGCTTAATAAATTAATACTGCCTAATGCAGACCCTACATCATCATGTAAGTCTCGGGCTATATGTAACCTGAGTTTTTGAAGCTTCATCTTTTGCTGTAACCTAAATATCTGGATTAAGTATATTATTAAACCCGTAACAAAAAGAAGAATTACAAGGAACCAGCTTTCTTTATAAAATGGACGTATGATAAGGAAGTTGAATGATGCAGCTTCAGGGCTCCATAATCCATTAGCATTTGCTGCAATAACCTTAAAAGTATAATTACCAGGTGGTAAGGATGCATAAGTAATATTGTTATTAAAAGTAGGATGGCTCCAGTTTTTTTCATAGCCCTCTAATTTATACCTGTACAATATTTTTTTCTCATCTATAAAACTTGAACCACTAAATCCAAAGCCTATTGAATTTCTTGAAGATGAATAATGGTTTGTTTTATTCTCTGAAATTAATGCAGTTGTATCAGGTTGACCTAAAACAGTTATAGCCGTTATATTGGCAACAGGAGGGGGTACAGTGGTTTTTTTTGTATCATATTCTATAGTTGTTATGCCTTCTAACGTTAATGCCCATACTTTTTTAGCTAATGTATCTATAGCTATAGAAAAAACTTCTGCACTTGGTAATCCAGATCCAATATCAAAATGCTCCCAAGCTTCTTTTTTTAAGAGAAACCGGTAAACACCATTACAACTTGCAAACCATATAGCTTTTCCTGGTTCTTCAACTATTTTCATTGTTCTGGTACATAACATCTTATTCTTATCAGCAAAGCTTTTGATTAAATTATTATTATTGACAGGTGAATAGGTAAAAACACCACCATACCTGGTACCAATCCATAATTTCTTTTGATTATCTAATAGAAGGCTTCTTACAAAAGGATCTGTTAATCCGTTATTTTTATTCAAATGATGCAGGAGTACATAATGGTACCTACCTTTTGCATAACTATATTTTATTTTATAAACACCATTCGTATTTTCTCCCAGCCATAAGATGGAATCTTTTTCATCTATTGCTAAAGAAGTTATATGCAGAGGAGTGTTGAGATTTTTTATAGAAACATTTTCCTGTACGACACCATCTTTAATACGTATAAAACAATTTAGACCACCAATCCAAAAGTTATTTGATTTATCGTTTATATATGTAACAAGATTTACTGGTCGCCGATCAAATTCTTTAATATAGGAAGATGTAATTAATTTACCACCTTTGTACTTTAATTTCCAAAAGCCATAAAACCACCTGCTAACCAGGTATTCATTGTCGCTAAGAGGTACTACTACTCCTAAATTTTCATAATCTTTTTTTGTTCTGAATTCCGGTAGTTTTTGTAATTGATCGTTGTACAATTTGTATAAATATTTACTATTAGTAGCTATAATTTGATTTTTGCCTAAGTTTATTAAATGGCCTCCGGCTGCTGATAATTCTTCAAAAAAAAATGTTTTTGAATCCGTTTTTGAAATTTTAATTATACCAGGATCATTAGCCACCCAAATATTATTTTCTCTATCAGCAAAATTGCATGAAGTGTTAGACAAAGGATCAATAACACCAGGAAATCTATTAATATTTGCATTGGTGTCTATATTAAATAAGCCTTTACTGTCAACGCTCCAGAAACCGGAAGATGCATTACCGGAAAATTTCACACCATTATTGGTAACATTACTATAAAGTTTTTTACAAATAGTATAATCTAATTTACCATGCAAAAAGATATCAACAGATTTGGCATTGGAAGCACCCACCCAAATATTGTTATAATGATCTTTGGTAAGTGAAAAGATGGATGAACCGGCATATTTTAAATCTATAAGCCGGATTATTTTATCATGTACTTTTAAAATATATAATCCATTTGTAGAACCAGCCCAGATAGTTTTATCATTGACATAAAGGTGCCATACCACCGCATTCCAATTATTAATTTTAGTAAAATCAAAAACCGGTTGAAGGTGATCACCAACCGCAACATAAAGTTTATGAGAAGAAACT
>JACDAZ010000328.1 GCA_013695175.1 Flavisolibacter sp.
GAGCGGGTTGTGCAGGGAAAAGTTACTGATTCGCAAACCAATTTACCGCTACCCGGTGCTTCTATTTCTATTAAGGGTAGCAGGGTAGGTGCTACCACTAATGCAGAAGGAGAATTTACTTTAAACTTACCAAATTCAGCCCGTGTGCTGGTAGTTTCATCTGTTGGATATTCTTCACGGGAAATTACAATTGGCACGAGCACTAATTTAGATGTTAGCTTAACAATAGCAGAAAGTTCATTAGATGAAGTCGTGGTTGTAGCATATGGACAACAACAACGTCGTGCAGTTACAGGTGCAATAAGTTCTGTATCCGCAGAAAAAATTCAAAGGCAACAGGTAGTATCTGTTACACAGGCTTTGCAAGGTTTGGCTGCCGGAGTTTTAGTAATAAATTCAACAGGTCAGCCGGGTGATAATCCTGTTATTCGTATACGAGGTATAGGTTCAGTAAATGCAAGTGCTGATCCTTTAATTGTGGTAGATGGTATTCCGTTTGCAGGGAACCTGAATACGCTGAACCCTAATGATATTGAAAGCATGAATGTGCTGAAAGATGCAACTGCAACAGCGCTGTATGGTTCAAGGGCCGCTAATGGTGTTATATTAATTACAACAAAAACCGGCAGAAGAGGAAAAGCTGCTGAAATTAATGCTTATTCTTCATACGGTGTATCATCCAGAGCCGTACCAGAATATCCATATGTATCTGCTGAACAGTACATAAAATTAGCATGGGAAGCACAATACAATACGGCAGTGAGACTTACCAACCTTACAATTGGTCCCGGTCAGTATGCAACAAATAATTTAATAAGAGGCACAAACGGTTTACAATACAATCCTTATAATGTTCCCAACCCAATTGATACCAATGGCAATTTGGTAGCCGGTGCCGAATTATTATGGGAAACTGATTGGACTAAAGAAGTGGCTAACAACAGTGCCTCCAGGAAAAATGTAGGTGTAGGTGTATCTGGTGGAGCAGAAAACATTCGTTATTATTTATCTGCAGATTATTTAAACCAGGATGGTTATATCATCAATTCAAATTTTAAAAGGATTACTGCAAGATTAAATACAGATGCAGATTTACGCAACTGGTTAAAAGTGGGATTAAATATGACTGTATCTAATTCTAATCAAAATTATCCCGATCAGGCTGGTACTGCTTTTAGAAATGCAGTTCAATGGGGTCGCTTGCTTTCTTCAATATATCCTTTGCATATGCGTGATGAAACAGGAGGTTTATTATTAGATGCAGATGGCAAACCACAATTTGATTTTGGCAGTACACTTCCGGGGAGAACGTTTAACCATGCAAGACCTGCTGGACCTAATGTAAATGCTGTAGCAATTCAAACCCTTGATAAGAACCTCAACGACCGGCTTCAAACATCTATGAACACATTTGGCGAAGTTAAATTCAATAACAATTTTAGTTTCCGCTCTAATTTGGGTGTAGACCGTTATGTGTTGTCAACATTATCATATAATAATCCCACATTTGGTGATGCCGCTTCTATTAGGGGAAGAGTGACCAGAAGTCGTGGTTTAACAACAGCATGGACATGGAATAATATGGTTAATTATAACCAGTCCTTTGGCGAACATACAGTAGGAGCTATGGTGAGCACTGAAGCTTATGATTTTAAAGCAGAAAATATATCTGCAGCCAGAACAGGTTTTCCATTGCCTAATCTTTTTGAAATAGGAGCCGGATCAACTTTAGAATCATCCAGTTCTTCAACTAACCATACAAGGCTTGAGAGCTACCTTGGAAGAGCTACCTACAATTTTGCAAATAAATATTTCCTGGAAGGAACATTAAGACGTGATGGTTCTACAAGATTTTTACCTGAGAAAAGATGGGGTACATTTTATGCCGTTGGTGCATCATGGGTCATCAGTGGAGAAAATTTTATGAGCGCACTGAATGCTGTTAGTTATTTGAAGTTAAGAGCTTCATATGGTGAAGTGGGTAATAATGAAATATTGGTTGCAGGAACACAAAATCAATCATACTTTCCTTATTTAAGTGATTTTTCAACTGGTTGGAATAATCTCAGTTTTCCCGGTGTGATTTTAGGTGGATTAGGTAATCCTGATATTACATGGGAAAAATTAGGTACTTATAATATCGGTCTTGATTTTACTGTTTTAAATAACAGGATCAATGGTTCTGTAGAGTATTACAACAAAAATACTTTTGATTTAATTTTTCCACGACCACTTCCTGCATCCAGTGGTGTGGCTTCAATTACTGAAAACATTGGTAAACTCAAAAACAGTGGTATAGAAGTAAGTTTAACATCGAGGAATTTTACAACAAGAAACTTCACCTGGGAAACAGGATTAAACTTTGCCACTCTTAAAAATGAGATAACAAAACTGCCTCAGGAGTTTATTCAACAGGGGGCATATCGTTTGGAAGTAGGGCGCAGCCTTAATGAGTTTTATATTTATGAATGGGCTGGTGTTGATGCAAACACAGGTGAACCACAATGGTATGCTGACGAAATAGTAAGTGGCACTCCAACAGGGAAAAAAATAATCGTAAATAGCAATAGCAATGCAACACGCTATTATTATGGAACCGCATTACCAAAAATTACAGGTGGGTTCAATAGCAATATGAACTTTAAGTCGTTCGACTTTTCTTTCCTGATAAATTTTGCATTTGGTGGTAAAGTTTTAGATACAGATTATATTGGTTTAATGCATGGATTTTCTGCCGTAGGAAGACAATTGCATACTGATATTCTTAACAGGTGGCAAAAGCCGGGGGATGTAACGGATGTACCAAAACTTACATTTCAAAATAAAAATTATGGTGATCCTTCAACCAGGCATTTATTCAGCGGTGACTATGCTAGACTGAGAAACATAACAATTGGTTATTCATTACCTGCTACTATTTTACAAAGACAAAATATAGCAACTAATTTCAGATTTTATGTTCAGGCAGATAATATGTTGACATGGGTAAAAGATGCAAAAAGAGGAATGGATCCTGAACTGAATCTTGCAGGTCAAACAGGCCAACGTTCTACAACTTTTAAAACAATTTCTGCAGGTTTAAACATTGGTTTCTAAAAATTATTATTACAATTTATTATTATGATTACAAGTTTTTTAAAAATATTTATCTCATTGCTGGTTATAAGCTCAGTAATGGGAGGGTGTAAAAAAAGTTTTCTTGATGAACCCAGACCAGGAACGTCAGTTGCTTCTACAGATGTATTTGCTACTGACCAGGGCGTTAGAGCTTACTTTAATGGTATTTACAGGAGATTCCGGATTCAATATGGAACAGCTGCAGATGCATGGGGTATTGCCTCTATTAACCTGGCAAGAGAAGTTAAAGGAACTGATGTAGTATTACCAAATGTTAACTGGTATACGTTTGACTATGAACATGATAACAGGGAGCCTGTATATAGAAGAGTAGTATTTACATGGGGATATTTTTATGACTTTATCAACCAGGCAAATAATTTAATTCAAGGTGTAACAGCTTCAAGTTTATCTGATGCTTCAAAAAGCCGCTTCATAGCAGAAGCAAGAGCCATTCGTGCATGGTGTTATTTTGAATTGTTGCGGGAGTTTTCACATGCATATGTAAAAAATCCAAATGGGCCTGGTGTACCCATTTATTTAGAACCTGCTACAGCCGCAACACGTGGAAACCCCAGATCATCTATATCAGAAGTATATACTCTTATTGTTGATGATTTAAAATTTGCTGTAGCAAATTTAGGAACAACAAGACAGTTGAAAGATGTAATAAATAAAGATGTTGCAAACGGCATTTTAGCAAGAGTATACCTGGAGATGGGAGATTGGGGAAATGCAAAAACAACTGCACAGGCTGCAAAAGCTAGTTATGCTTTAAATGCTGCTAATTATAATACTCCATTCACAAGTATTGATAAATCTGAAGTAATGTGGGGCTTTCCTCAATCTGCAGATCAAACTATTTTTTATGGTACACCATCAGCATTTTGGGGTCATACCGGTGTAGGTTATTTTAATTTTTATGTGGATTCTATTTTTGTTAATACTTTTTCTGCAACAGATATAAGGAAAACAAATTTTTATACTACAGCATTTACTGATTTCCGCAGATGGCGTTCCAGTAAATTTGGTACAACCACACGTTTTGAAGATCATTTTATAATGATGAGAGTAGCAGAAATGTGGTTGATTGAAGCAGAGGCCAAAGCCAGGTTGGGTGAAGCAGACGCAGGTGATATTTTATTTACACTTCAAAAAAACAGGGATCCGCAAGCAGTTCAATCTGGCAATACCGGGCAAGATCTGATAAATGAAATTTTATTGGAAAGGAGGAAAGAATTGTTCGGAGAAATTGGTATAAGTTATCTAGATTTAAAAAGACTTGGCTTACCTCTTGAACGTAGTGTAGGGCATCCTTCTGTGTACAGGTTTAGTATTCCGGGTAACTCTGACAGGTACACATTAAAAATACCCCAGGCAGAAATTGATGCAAATGAAAGTTTGACTAATGCGGATCAAAATCCATAACCTGATTATAACATCGTTTAATGCTACCTGTTAGGTAGCTTTTTTTTGCTTCATAGAAAATTTAAGTGCCATAAAATTGTATTTAAATTTCGAATATTCATGTTTCAGTAAAATAGCAATAGTCACAAATCAGCGTTACATCATAAAAATTTGACTTTACATACAAAAGGAAACAGCGTATGAAAAAATTGATTTTGCTACTATTTATGGTAGGGAGTGCTTTATTGTGTTTTAGTCAATCAAGAGTTATAACCGGAAGAATAACAGATGAAACCGGCAATGCATTACCTGGAGTTACAGTAATCCAGCGTGGTACCACTAATTCAACCACAACTAATGAAGAAGGGAATCAATATATTTGGCCTATTCCACAAACCGA
The DNA here is from genome assembly GCA_013695175.1 of Flavisolibacter sp. Classification (GTDB taxonomy): domain Bacteria; phylum Bacteroidota; class Bacteroidia; order Chitinophagales; family Chitinophagaceae; genus Flavisolibacter. The sequence goes on from JACDAZ010000328.1 coordinate 4,925, forward strand.
AATTTTAGTAAACAGAATTTTAGTACAAAATCCTGGTTATTAATTTGGGTGATTCACTTTAACTGAATCTGAATTGTTTATTAAATAAAAAGGTGTCTGAATTTCAGCACCTTTTTATTTGTAACTGATATAGTAAAAAAATTGGAAAAGTAACTATGGTTATTAATTGATCACTTTTATTTCAAGAAGTTATCTGTACCTATTACTATAATTAAATATGAAATAAAATAAAAAAAGCAATAGAATGAACTATTGCTTTAAATATAGCGTGATTATTTTTTTATCCCTTAGTGTACTTTTTATTCAATTTTACATTGCCTGAACTATCTGATTGAATGTGATACCATTTTTGGTCATCATTTAATACTATATGATAAACCATACCTTCTGCAGCTGAAATAACTTCTGTAACTCCGTGAATTTTTTGATCATTAAATCTTTCTTTCACTTTAGCAATAATAAAAAGAGGTAGTTCTTTTTCCGTATAATACCGTTCAGTTTTTTTTACTTTGCCATCCTGCTCATACCATACCCTGCATTTTACCTGGTTATTTTCAAAAACTACTTCATAAAGTCCGTTATTCTCATACCAGGTTGGTTTTTCTGCCAGTGGAAAAGCAGACTTAAAATTTTTTAAAACTTGTCCATCTACTGTTGGAGAAGAATTTGCATTTGCTATACCATAAATTACCATAGCAGCAATAAGGAAGATCTTTTTCATAATATCATATTTTAAAAGTTTAAAACGAAATAATTCGTAAGTAAATTACTTTATGAATGTTATGGAATAAAGCCAATTGGTATTAATGGAGATGGCTGAAATAAATAGTTGTGAAAGATTACTTAATGAACTTTCTGAAGCATGTAAATAGAAAATTGAACTTAATGAAAATGAGGTTTAATTTTTTAGTAAAACCATTCATCCTAAATTAAAGATTTTAATTTAGGATGAATGGTTTTTAGAGATACTCAATATTGAGGTTCTTATAAGTTGCCAACAACCCATTTTTTAAAAAAGGGTGCGTTCTCCTGGCTCACAATTATTAATTGTTCGTCAAAAGGTGGTTGCAGGTTAAGTTGAAGTTTTACCTTTTCGTAAGATTTAAATCCTTTAATGTAGTCAAGGTTTACTATATATTTTCTGTTTGCCCTAAAGAATATTTCAGGATCAAGGCCGGTTTCTATTTCAGAAAGATTTTTATCGTGGATATATTTTTTACCTGTTTTATCAACTACATAAACCACTTTGTTTTCTGTAAAGAGTAAAACAATATCGTTTGGTAGTAATGGAATATATTCAATTCCTTTGCGAACCAGGATGCGTTTATCCTTGTTCAACATATAGTTGGATAATTTTTTCAAACCACCATTGTTTGTAAAATGGTTTTCCAGTTTTTTGTATTTCTGAAGCGCTTTTTTTATGTCAAGCCCTGTTACGGGCTTTAGTAAATAATCTATACTGTTGTATTCAAAAATATCCGTAATAAACTTATTGTAAGCTGTTACAAATATTACCGGCGCCTGTATGTTTACTTTTTCAAAAATCTGGAAAGAAAGTCCATCGGTTAGCTGTACATCTGAAAAAATAAGATCGATATTTTTTTCTAAAGAAAAGTATTCAATACCCTCCTGAATAGAATCTATTACAGCTTCCACTTCAACATCCTTCTCATCTGCCAGCAGTTCCATAATATTTTTTAATGCTGGTCCTTCGTCTTCTATTAATACTGTACGTATCATATTTTATCTTTTAATCAATGGTAATTTAACGCAGAAATACTGGTTATTATTTTCAATGCTGATTGATTGTTTTGTTATGATTTTATAACGCATGTTCAGGTTTTTTAAACCTATTCTTGTAGAACAGGACCTGATTCTTTTAGGATCTGTTTTATTTACAACAAGTACATATCGCCCTAAGATTTTAATTTTTATGAGCAAGGGTTTTTCTTTAGAAAAAGAATTATGCTTAATAGCATTTTCAACCAATATTTGTAAAGCACAGGGAGCAATCATCATTTCGTTGTAAGCTTCTGTATTACATTGAACATTCATATCTATAGCAT
>JACDAZ010000343.1 GCA_013695175.1 Flavisolibacter sp.
CAGTTTAATAGTGAAGAAGGAGTGTACCAGGCAAGGTTATATTTGAAACAGGGTTTTTATAATTATATGTACGTTACTTATCCTACCGGCATAAGAGATTATCCTGATTTTAGTGAAACAGAAGGCAATAATTGGACAACTGAAAATGCTTATACTGTCTTAATTTATTTCAGACCTTTTGGTGCAAGAGCAGATGAACTAATAGGATCGGCCAATCTTAACAGCACTTTTCCGGTCAGGTAATTTAAAATTTTTTCTGTTTCCATAATTTATTAAGAAAGCTTATAGATTTCAATCTTTTTCCTTTAATTAACTGCTGAAAGCCTTTATGAATAAGCATTTTATAATTTGCAGGTATTAGAAATCCAATTTAAAATTTTATAGAATTGTTGAATTAGATATATAAAATATCCATTAATTATAAAACAATACTGTCTTAATGTGTATTTGTCACCTAATGTCATTGAGAATATATATAACTTTAAGGCTAGTTATTAAATTAATTCTCTCACCAAACATTTAAATCAGTGGAAACAAGTAAAACAGCCCCTGCAAATCTTGAACTGGACACTCTTCAGTTAAAGAAGGCTTCACTTATCCTCCGGGCAATTAACCACAAACTGCGCCAGGACATTATTAAATTTATTCACCAGAATTATCGTGTTACAGTTAGCGAGATCTATAAAAAAATGAAACTGGAACAGTCGGTAACTTCTCAGCATTTAGGGATTTTACGAAAAAGCCGTTGTGTACATACAGAACGTGATGGTAAATTCATTTTTTATTCTGTGAATCATAAACGATTAAAAGAAGTACAAAAATTCTGCAACGACCTTCTTTCGTAGTTTTTAATAATATTTAATTAGAAGGATATTTTATGTAGTTAACAGCTGTAGTAACAGCTGTTTTTTTATGAATATTGCAATTTCTATTCATGGAGGTGCTGCAATAACATTTAGGTGACATAAACATGATTGCATTGAATGTAAGTGTTTGTCTAAAAAAAAATTAAACAGCCTTTTTAAAACTTAGTACATTTTTTTCCTGAACCTGTTTCATCTCCATTACACGTTCAAAAACCTTTTGAACATTTTCTACGAGCAAAACAATTAAAGCACCCGGTGCATTTGTTTCCATAGCATAATCACATGCTTCAATTTCTGATTTAAAATATGAAATGGGTTTATGAGGTGCTGTTTCCTGTATACCGGTTCTGATAAGTGACACTATTTCAAATTCAGTTCTTCCACGCAAATCTTCATCCATTCTAATCATCAATTCATCAAAAATCTTTCCTGCCTCTCTGCCCATTGCAATTAAATCTTCATTGCGCCTGTCACCGACACCGGCAATAATGCCTATTTTTTTTGTTGCTGTCAGTTCATTTAAAAATTCACCCAAAGCTTTTAAGCCATGTGGATTATGAGCATAATCAAGGAGAACAGTATGATCATCACATTCAATAAAATTCAGCCGGCCCGGTGTTTGGCTAAACGAACTGCGGAACGTTCTTAATGTACATCTTATAGCAGGCATACTTAATCCGCAGCTATAAGCTGCCAGTACAGCACCCAATACATTTGCAATATTAAATTTTGCCTTACCACCAAAAGTGAGTGGAATATTTTCAACTTCTTCCACCGGTATTATTCTGTTACCATTCCTGATGATAATATAACCTGCTTCATAATAAGCAGCTAATCCACCTGCATCACAATGTCTTTGAATACGGATGTTATCAGCATGTAAAGAAAACAAAGCCACTTTACCAGTTGCCATATCTTTCATGCTATACACCTTGTCATCATCTGCATTTAAAATTACATAACCATCGGGTTGAACTATTTTAGCTAATACAGCTTTTACTTCTGCTAATTGATCTAATGTATGAATATCATTTAATCCCAGATGATCTTCAGCTACATTGGTAATGATAGAGCAATTACAACTGTCAAATGCCAAACCGGAACGCAGTAAACCTCCACGTGCTGTTTCCAAAACAGCAAATTCAACGGCAGGATCATGCAAGAGTACCCTTGCAGATGATGGTCCTGAGCAATCTCCCTTATGAATTAGTTCTTTATTTAAATAAATACCATCTGTTGTAGTATATCCCGTATAGTAACCTTGTTGTTGTGCCATAGAAGCCACCAGGCGGGTAGTGGTTGTCTTTCCATTGGTGCCCGTTATGGCAACAAGTGGAATTCTGCCATTGGATTTTTTGGGGAAAAGCATGTCAACCACTGGCTCAGCAACATTTCTTTTTTTACCCTTATTAGGTTGTAAATGCATTCTGAAACCTGGAGCCGCATTTACTTCTATAATGGCTCCACCGTTTTCAACCACAGAAGTGGTAAGATCAGGAGCCATAATATCAATACCGCAAATATTTAAACCAATAATTCTTGCAACTCTTTCAAACAATTGCCTGTTGGCAGGATGAACAAAGTCTGTGATATCTTCTGCTGTACCCCCTGTACTTAAATTGGCCGTAGTTTTTAAAATAATCTCTTCACCATTTTTTGGTATGTCGTCTATTGAAATTTTTTTTGATGACAAACATTCATTTGTATCAACATCAATTGTAATGGAAGTTAGAATATTGGTATGACCGGAACTTCTTTTTGGATCTTTATTTATGATTTCTACCAGTTCTTTTATTGAATGTTTTCCATCTCCTTTAATGGAGGCAGGGGTTCTTTTGGTGCAGCAACAAATTTGTTATCTATAACCAGTACCCTGAAATCACAACCGGTGATAAATTTTTCTACAACAATTTTTTTAGAAATTTCCTTTGCACGTTTAAAAGCATTAAGGGCTGTTTGCTCATCACAAATATTTGTAGTGATACCTTTGCCCTGGTTGCCATCCAATGGTTTAATTACTATCGGAAATTTTAAACTATCAACTACATCTTTAAGATTTTCTATTGTATCTATTACTTCTCCTTCAGGAACCGGTATGCAGGCCGCAGCTAACATTTTTTTTGTCAGATGTTTATCAGAAACTTTATCAACAGCAATGGCACCGGTGGTACTGGCTATGGTAGCATTAATTCTTTTTTGATTAATGCCATAACCAAATTGTATGTACCCTTCATCATCCAAAAAGGAAACTGGGATATTTCTTTTTTTTGCTTCTTCTATAATTGATGTTGTACTGGGTCCAAAACAATTATCTTCCCAGATGCCCTTTAGTTTTTCAATGTCTTTTTCAACATCATAATTATTACCAGTTAAAAATGCTTTTACAATATTTAGTGCAGATTCAGCAGCATATACACCTGATCTCTTTTCTCTAAAAGAAAAAATAATATTGACTTTTTTTTCAGAAATTCTTTTAGTTAATAAATAATCCAGGGGTATACCGGTGTTAGAATGAAGTGCACGGACTGTGGTTTCTACAATTTTTATTAGATTTTCCCCAAAATTTTCTTCGCCTGTTATTGCTGCTTCCACATTTTCTATATGGCATAATAACAATGGAAAAGTTTTAAAAAAGTTTTTAAAACAACTTTTATCTAATTTATCAACATCATTTAAACTAAGGGAAACAACTATAAGAGAATGGTGCTTTGTTGACCAATAGTTGGGACCGGTTAAAGTCCTTATTTTTTTTGTAAACATTAAAACCTCCGGGGTATGTTAACGTTAAATACAAAAATTTTGTGCCAGAATTTAATATCTGTGGAAAATAATATTTTTCAGAACAAGCTGGAGCTTAATATGTTAGTAAACTTATAATACCGCTTTCCTGATTTTTACCAGCTGAACCAGAAGGTCTTCCAATAAATCCAGCCTTAGCATATTAGCACCATCGCTTTTTGCACATGAGGGATCGGGGTGGGTTTCTATAAACAATCCATCAGCACCTGATGCAATGGCAGCTTTGGCAATGGTTGCAATTAATTTAGGATTTCCACCCGTAACACCCGAAGATTGATTTGGTTGTTGTAAACTATGGGTACAATCCATTATTACAGGAACTCCGTTTTCTTTCATAGCAGGTATATTTCTATAATCAACAACAAGATCCTGGTAACCAAAAGTGGTACCTCTTTCAGTTAGCATTATTTTTTGATTGCCGCTACTCTTTATTTTTTCTACTGCAAACTTCATGGACTCTCCGCTTACAAACTGTCCTTTTTTTACATTAATGATTCTTCCTGTTTTTCCTGCTGTTATTAATAATTCAGTTTGCCTGCATAAAAAAGCAGGTATCTGTAAAATATCTACAAATTGTGCTGCCAGTTCTGCTTCCTGCTCAGTATGAATATCTGTTGTAGTTGGTAAATTAAATTTTTTTGCAGCTTTTTGAATAATTCCTAAAGCAAGGTCATCTCCAATTCCCGTAAAAGAACCTGAACTGGTACGGTTTGCTTTTCTATAAGAAGCTTTAAATACGAATGGTATTCCTAGCCTTTTACAAATAGAAGAAATTTTTTGGGCTATCTCCAACACCATTTCTTCACTCTCCACCACACAGGGGCCACCTATTAAAAAAAAATTATCCTTATCATATTCCTGACCTGCAAATAAATCCTTTAAAAAATCATTCATTTTATGTGTTTGTTCTTATGGTACATGAAGCAGTGGTACAAATTTATGTTATGAAGGTATAAACTCTATTTTTGCGCCTTAATGAAACAGGAAAAGATATTAGTTATAGGTGCCTCTGGTCAAATAGGAGTTGAATTAACTCTTGCTCTACGCAAAATATATGGTGCTGCTAATGTAATAGCATCTGACCTGCGTGAGCAAAACGAATTACTTATTGGTAATGGTCCTTTTGTAAGCCTTGACGTAATGAATAAGGAAATGTTGCATGTACAAGTGATCAGGCAAAATGTAACGCAGATTTATTTGCTGGCTGCTATTTTATCTGCTACGGGAGAAAAGAACCCGCACCTGGCATGGAACCTTAATATGCAAAGCCTGTTGAATGTTTTGGATATTGCAAAAGAAGAAAAACTTCATAAAGTTTATTGGCCAAGCAGTATAGCCGTTTTTGGACCTACATCTCCAAAACAAAATTGCCCGCAGCAAACTATCATAGAACCTACTACTGTTTACGGAATCTCAAAATATGCAGGTGAGTTTTGGTGTAACTATTTTTACAATAAGTACAATGTTGATATTAGAAGTTTACGTTACCCCGGCCTTATATCTTATAAATCGGCGCCCGGTGGCGGAACAACAGATTATGCTGTCGAAATTTTTCATGAAGCACTGGCTGAAAAAACTTATGAATGTTTTTTGGATAAAGATACTTACCTGCCTATGATGTATATGCCCGATGCTATAAGAGCAACTATAGAATTGATGGAAGCTCCTGCGGAAAAAATATGCGTTAGAACCTCTTATAACCTGGCGGGAATGAGTTTTTCACCGGAGGAAATTGGTAATGAAGTAAAAAAGCATGTACCCGGTTTTACAATGACGTATAAACCCGATTACAGGCAGCAAATCGCAAATAGCTGGCCGCAGAGCATTGATGATTCAGTAGCGCAAAAAGATTGGGGATGGAAACCGGAATATGATCTGGAGAAAATGACGGAAGATATGTTTACCAATCTATAGCAAAGAAAATAAAAGCGAATTTTTATTGGATATTATTTGGCTGCATCTAATACATCGTTCATCGAATACACTCCCTTTTTACCTGCAATAAATTCTGCAGCTAAAACAGCACCAAATGCAAATCCTTTTCTGTTATGTGCAGTATGAATGATTTCTATATCATCAATTGCAGATGTATATTTTACATGGTGTGTACCGGCTGCGGGGTCTATTCTTTTGCTGGTTACAGGAATAACATCCGGTTCAGAAGTTTCATTATTCTCCCATCTATTTTTGTTGTGTAATAAGAGTAAAATATCTTCTGCAAGTGTAACCGCAGTACCACTGGGTGCATCCTTTTTTTCGGTGTGATGAATTTCTTCCAGTGTGGGTTCATACTCCGGGTAAGCAGACATTAATTTTGCCAGTTGCTGGTTGATGTTGAAAAAGATGTTTACCCCAATACTAAAGTTGCTGGCATGTAAAAGAGTTCCATTGTTTTTATTACAATACAGTTTTATCTCTTCCAGTTTTTCATTCCACCCGGTTGATCCGGAAACAACAGGAACAGCACTATCAATACATAACTTAACATGATCATATGCTGAATGTGGATTGGTAAACTCAATGGCAACATCTGCTTGTTGTAAATTTTTAGATGTAAGTTCTGATTGATTTTTCGAATCAATTTTTAAAACAACCTGGTGCCCTCTCTGCAAAGCATTTTCTTCAATAATTTTTCCCATCTTTCCATAACCAATCAAGGCAATGCGCATAAAATTTATTTGAAACTAAGAATGATGCTGATACCATTGGTGCCTGCAAAATCACTATAACCGGGTTGTATTCTAAATCCAAGATCGGGACTCACATCAAAGCTTTTTAAATGTGCATCTACTGTTGCATCAACTACATTTAATCCCCACATTACAATGAAAAACAAAACTGAATAATCTACATTACGCCTGAACTCATTGCGGTAATACTGTAGTGATGCCTGGTCATTAAATATGATGTAAGACTGTAACCTGGTATCCACATTTGCAAAATTTGCAGAATCCTTATTAACTAAAGTGGTAAAAGCAAAACGGGTGCGCCTGTACCAGTTTAGATTGTATGCAAATATGCCGGCTGATGTACCAATAGCACCATATATTACCGGAACTTTCCAATACTTTCTTACAAAAGAACCTTCAATATCTTTTCTTACATAAACCTGTCCCCACCCGGGGATAATTGCAGATCTGATAGCCGCTTTTCTGGGTGATACAGAACGATTAATAGAATCCAAAACCGGATCAACTACACCCGTTGCTACTTCCACACGTGCTCCTGTTGAATCTCTTATTGATTGTGCCTTTGCAACAGATACATAAAAAGAAAGAGTACAGGACAGAAAAAAATATGTAATGAACTTATTCAATAGTTACACTCATTTGATCCAGTAATTTGTTCAGTTCTTCCAGCGAGTAATAATCGAATGTTATTTGACCGCTGCCATTTTTACTATGTCTTAATTTTACCCTGGTACTGAAATGTGATGATAATTTATCTTCTACTTTTTGAAAAGCAGGAGGTAAAAGATTGTTTAATGGCTTTTTCTCTTCAGTTTCTTTATATAAATTTCTAACAAGATTTTCTGTTTGCCGCACAGATAATCCCTTGGCTTTTATTTCATCAAAAATGAAAAGTTGTTTATCAATAGTATCTACATTAATTAAGGCCCTTGCATGACCCATACTGATCTCGCCATGACGAACAGCTACCTGTATATCCGGTGGCAGCCTTAATAAACGTATATAATTTGTAACAGTACTTCGGTCTTTACCCATGCGTTCTGCCACCTGTTCCTGTGTATGATTTAATTCATCCATCATGCGTTTATAGCTTAATGCTATCTCCATAGCATTTAGATCTTCACGCTGCAGGTTTTCCAATAATGCCAGTTCCAGTAAATCCTGGTCGTTTGCCTGCCTTACATATGCAGGAATATCTTTTAAGCCTGCCAGTTTTGCTGCACGTAACCTGCGTTCACCCGAGATAAGCCTGTATTTGTTACCATGTAATTTTGTAATGGTAACCGGTTGAATCATATCATGAAGCTTTAATGAAGCTGCCAATTCCTGTAAAGATTCTTCGTCAAAATCTTTACGTGGTTGTTTTGGATTGGGTTCTATGTTTTCAAGAGGAATACGCATAGCCCCGGTAGCTTCCTGAACAAGAGATGGATTAATATTACCTGCCGGAGTCTTAAGATCTGAATCAATGCTTTGCAATAGCGAACGGATTCCTTTCCCTAAAGCATCTTTATTTTGTTTTGGGCTTGTCATTCAAATAATAAGTTTATCAGAAATTCTGATGGTTGAACAATATCATCCAGATACTAACCCGCAAATTTACAACTCAATGATGCGTTCCTCGTTGGGTATTTTAGTTAAATTATTTTTTTGAAGTATTTCCTTAGCCAGGTTCAGGTAGTTCATGGAGCCTTTACTATTGGCATCATATAATATTACAGGTTTACCTACGCTTGGTGCTTCGCTTAACCGTGAATTTCGATGGATGATCGTATTAAACACCAGGTCTTCAAAATGTCTTCTTACCTCGCTTACCACCTGGTTGCTCAGGCGCAAACGCCCATCGTACATGGTCATTAAAATTCCTTCAATAACAAGTGAAGGATTTAACCTGCTTTGAACAATTTTTATTGTGTTTAGTAATTTTCCCAAACCTTCCAATGCAAAAAATTCGCACTGTACCGGAACAATTACGGAATCAGATGCTGTTAATGCATTAACAGTTATCAATCCCAATGAAGGTGAGCAGTCAATAACAATAAAATCATAATCATCGCGAAGCTGATTTACAAGTTGTTTTAAAACCATTTCACGATTAGGGTAATTAATCATTTCTATTTCAGCTCCAACCAGATCAATATGAGAAGGGATAAGGTCAAGGTTTGGTATTTCTGTTTTTAATACTACATCACCTCCTTCTGCATTGTTTACCATACAGTCGTAAAGGCTTAGTGTAATATTTTGCAGGTCAAAACCTACTCCTGTTGTGCTATTTGCCTGAGGATCAGCATCAATTAAAAGAGTTTTATACTCTAAAACACCAAAACTTGCTGCAACATTAATAGCTGTAGTTG
>JACDAZ010000352.1 GCA_013695175.1 Flavisolibacter sp.
CTTCTTTTAAATGATAACGGGAAACAGAACTTGCATCAGAGGGATTATCATCAATAGCTCCGTGATACACTAATTTACCTTTGCTGTCGAATAAAAATGCTTCAGGTGTACGTTTTGCACCAAATGCGTCTGCTAATTCAGAATTAGTATCAACTACATAATGCCATTTGTACCCTTGATTTTTTGCATATTGTTTCATGGCTTCAAAAGAATCATCTCCGGAACGCATGCCTTCATTTGAATTCACAAGCACAACTCCAACATCACTTTTTAAGGCATAATTGCTGATGTCGTTGGTTCTATCCTGATTTTTAATTACGTAAGGGCATGTATTGCAACTAAACATTACCAAAAGACCATTCTTTTTTGTAGCCTCTTTTAAACTAATGTCTTTGCCTGTTACATCTTTCATTTTACGATCTGCTTTGGGCAGTTCAGCACCAAGAGGTAATTCAGATAAGGCAAAAGACATTAAAGTTATTGCCAATAATGCCAGCCCGGGAAACAGAATCTTTTTCATGTTTTACAAGTTTATGGACTCAAATTTCCTACAATTTTGATCAAGTAGTTTACCGTTCAACATTTTAACGAAGAATTCATATTGTTTCCCTGGCTGCCTTTGCTTGTAAAGAAGTTATAGTAACATTTAATTCAAATCCCAGTAACACCACCAGGGCATTAACATAGATAAAGCTCATGATAATAAAGATGGCACTGATAGAACCATACAGTTTATTGTAGCTGCCAAAATTGTTTACATAAACAGAAACAAGGATGGTTGCCAAGATCATTAAAACTGTAGCAAGCAATGAGCCTGGTGTTATATAAGGCCATTTTATTGCTACGGGTGCTCCCTGCCTGTAAATAAAAGCTACAGAAAAGAATAAAAGTAATATAATGATCACCCATCTTAAATTAACAACAGCATTCCGAATCGCATAATTTTTTATACCCAGCCATTCTAATACCACACCTTGTGCTATTAACAATGAAAGGCATAAAAAAACAAGGAAATAAACAATGATGGTAAGTCTTAAAGCTGTTTTCCGTTTTTGTATTCCGGTTCTTTTACTGAAGCCTTCATAGTTTTTATCAAAAGATCGCAATACACCCATCATGGCACTGCTTGAAAAAAATAATGCTATCAGTAAACCAAAGGAAAGAAGTTCATTGCGTGGTTGTGTAAGAAAATCCCTGAGAAATTCAATAATTACAGAATTATTTCTTTGTCCCGGTACCACATCCCTTATGATTCCAAAAAGTTGTTCAATAAATTGTCCGGAAATAGGCAGGTAAGGGATTAGTGTAAAAGCAAATATGAGGGTGGGTGGGATAGCCATAAAAACATTAAAAGAAATAGCTGATGCTCTTTCCAATAAACTTGTTTTTTTCAATTGTAAACGAAACGCCGGCCAAAGTTCATATAAGCTAAGATTTTTGAAAGAAGGAATATAGATACGCTTGCTTAGATGAATAAATCCTTTAACCGGAGTGGATTCAATAAACCTTTTTTCAATGTCATGTTTAAAAGCCATATTAAGACTGCTTGCTTTTACGTACAGAATCAAGACGGTTTAATTCCTTTTGGTATAATCTTGCTTTTTTTAAATGTTCATCATAAGTAGCGCTAAAATCATGTGTTCCATCGAGTTTGGGGCTGGCTACAAAATATAAATAATTTGTTTGCGGTGCATCCAGTACAGCATCTATGGTTTTGCGTGAGGGTGTGCTGATGGGTCCCGGAGGTAAACCTTTGTTACGGTAGGTATTATAAGGTGAGGATGCCTGCAAATGTGTATGGTAAATACGTTTTAATCCAAAATCACGAAGAGCAAATTTTACAGTTGGATCGGCTTGTAAAGGCATACCTATTCTTACCCTGTTTAAATACACACTGGCTACTTCACCTTTTTCTGAATCTGCATTGGTTTCTTCTTCTACAATAGATGCAACGATATGTGCCTGAACAGGAGTTAAATTTTTTGATTGTGCTTTTTGAATGCGTTCTTCATTCCAGAACTTTTCATTTTCCTGCACCAGTTTTTCAAAGACTTTTTCTGGAGTTGAATTCCAGAAATAAGTATAAGTATCAGGTAACACATAAAACATGATAGTACCTGTGTCAATACCCTCTTGATTGAGGTATGAATTATTATTTAGATAATTAATCATTTCTGTAGAATCAAATTCAAATTTGCCACCGGTTAACCGAGCTAGATCTTCTTTGAGCCGCATTTTACGTAGAACCAGGTTTACTGGTGTTTGTTTGCCATTTCTTAATTGACGTATAATAGCCAGCAGGTTGCTGCCTTTTTTAATTTCATACATGCCGGGTTTTATGTTTTCCCAGTAATTCATTCTGCCTGCAAGCCATTCAAATGCAGTACGGTTTTTAATTACTCCATTTTTTTCGAGAGAATCTGTAACTGCCTGCCTTGTAGCTGCATTTGTTCTTATGTACAAAGTAGCTTTATCTTCTTCAAATGTTGTAGCAGGCGATATGAATGCCCATGATACATAAAGTCCGGCTGCAATAATTAAAACCACAACTATTATAATTATCTTCTTCATATGCAGGGTAAAATAAATAAAAAACCCTGCCGATGGACAGGGTTTATAATTTTAATAAGTTTTTTTATCTTGATGTATCACCTATTGCAGGTTGTACCGGTGCAGCATTAGGCTGAATTGGTCCCTGTTGCGTAGGAACACCCGTTCCAATATTTTGTAACCTGTCATTTACTTCTTCTCCACCGGAGATAAAAAAAGTAGAAACTATACACAAAATGGCAATTACACCTGCAAAAACCCATGTTCCTTTTTCTAAAACATCGTTGGTTTGCTTAACACCCATAAACTGGTTGCTGAAGCCGGCTATATTACCTGCCAGTCCGCCACCTTTCGGGTTTTGAATTAAAACAATCATACTTAAAACTATAGATGCAATAATTATAAGAATCACGAATAAAATGGTCATATTAAGAAGATTTCTTTAAAGAGTCAATTTTGGCTGCAAAATAAGTTGATTTAGAAGGATAAAGCAAAATTAATTTGTTATAGATTTCCATAGCTTTTGGCTCATTTCCCTGTCTTAGCCACACTTCTGCCATAGCTTCAGTAAATACATCGGCTGCATTCACCGAATCAGCAGCCAAATGTTCAATTTTTTGCTCAGATGATTTTTCTACGGAAGATGCTATTTCAGCTGCAGGTAAACGTTTCATAGTTTTTAACCATTCTGTAAAGCTTTTCAATTGCTTTCCGAATTTGTCTTTTGGAATTTCTTCCTGCGAAACTTTAATTCCCTGTGAAGCAAAATAATCAACAGTATGAAAAGGTTCAAAAACCAGTTCATCCTGTTTTTCTTCTTTTAACGGAGAAAGTGAAGATTGTGGAAGAGCTTCTGTGTTACTGGACGGAATTGAAACTTCCTGATCTTCTAATGTAAGTTTTGTTTCGTTTTGATGATCTGCTCTTTCTTCAACTGGTTCCAAAACTGGTTCAGTAGTATTTTCTTTATTTAATTCTTCCTGGTATTTAACTTCTGCTTCTCCCGTAACTTCAGAAGGTTCATTTACTAATCGTTCTTCTATATTTTCGTATTGTTCTGAGACTTCCGGCTCATGAATATTTTCCGTTTGTGATTCTTTATTGTTATCAATTTCTGCTTCTTCTGTATCATCAGAAGGTTCATTTGCAATTGGTTCTTCTATATCTTTTTGTTCAGCAATTTCAGGTTCCCCTTTAATAGATGTGCCGGAGCGCATTTCATCCATGTAGGCTTCTGTAGAATCAGTTTCTGAAACTTCAACATCAGTTGCCCCCAATTCACCAGTTTCATTTATTTTGCTGTTATGGTATGAACTATTATTTACCAGAGTTTCTTCAACAGGTGTTTCTTCTGTAAAACTTAAATCAGTTTCAAATTCA
>JACDAZ010000269.1 GCA_013695175.1 Flavisolibacter sp.
CTGAATGATATTATCAAAAATGTTAGTTAGCAATGATAGCCGTCGCCTCAATTTCTATTAATAAACCCTTTGTTATAAGACTTGATATTTCAACCATGGTTGTACAGGGCATTATATCTTTAAAAACCTCTCCGTGTGCCCGGCCATGCTCTTCCCAGTTTTTAATATCAGTAACAAACATGCGCGTTCTTACTACGTCTTTTAATTCCGCGCCGGCTTCTTTTAATACAGCTTCAATTTTTTGAAGAATAAATTTTGTTTGCAGATAAGGGTCTCCTTCGCCAATGATGTTTTGTTTTTCATCAACAGCCACCGTTCCTGAAACCTCTATTACATTTTCAACTCTTACTGCCCGGCTGTAAGCTACAGCCTCTTCCCACTTTGTTCCCGAAGAAAAATTAGTTCTTTGCATTAGCCTTAAGATGTTGTTTTGATCAGATCTTTTATTTCAATATTTTCTTCTTTGATGCCAGGCTCACAGTATAGCCTTAGAAAAAGTTGAGCCAGCGTGATTACATCTTTTTCACAGTATCTAACGATTCTCTCAACATCCCCGGTATTCCAAAACACTTCATTTACCTGGCTGCCATCTATGTCATCTTTTGGAGAAGGAATACCTAAAATCTGTGCAAGTAATTTTAAAGATGTATAATGTTTGTAGTCACCAAACTTCCAAAGTTCAAGCGTATCATAATGGCAAATCTCCCATGGCTTTTTGCCATACATTGTCAATATCCTTGGTAGGGGAACACAGTTTACTATCATTCTCCTGCATAAATAAGGATAATCAAATTCTCTTCCATTATGAGCGCATAAAAACTTTTTATCGCTATCACTTGTTCTGTCATTATTATCCTTACCCCAACTATCCAAAACATTTTTAAATGCTATAAGCAACGCCTTTTCGTCACTGCCGGAAAAAGATTTTACAACAAGTTTTTTATTTTCATTAGCCCCCGTAAGGTAGCCGCAGGAGATACAAATTATTTTACCAAATTCAGCATAAATTCCGGCACGCTCATACACACTTTCGCAAGTTTCTGTTTCTTTATTACGAATTAAAAACTGAGCTTTAGCATCCCATAATTCACGCACAGCTGAAGGCATATGATTGTAGGTTTCATATTGCGCTACTGTTTCTATATCTAAAAACAGAATATTATTGAAATTCATACCTGAAATTTATAAATATATTGTTGATCTGCCTGAAAATTACAAATCTTTCAAAATGAATTTTATACAAATCTTTCAAAATTATTTATAAAAAGTCATCACCCATGTTACGTCTTACATCTGCCACATAATCTTTAATTTCCTGTTCTTTTTCTTTCTGACAAACAAGTAAAACATCTTTTGTATCAACAACTATAAAATCATTCAAACCCTGAAGAATAACTAGTTTTTGATCAGGGACATGAACTACGCATTTGGTGGCATCTACTACCATCACACGCTGACCGGCCACAGCATTTTCCAGATAGTCCTTATCCATATTTTCCCAGGCGCTGCACCATGTTCCAAGATCACTCCATCCAAAATCAGCCGGAATAACATAAACATTATTGGCTTTTTCCATCACTCCAAAATCAATGGAAATATTGCTACATTGCGGATATATATTCTCAATGGTGGTCTTTTCCTCCTCTGAGTTTAGCTTGTGCTGATCGGTTGAAAAAA
Source organism: Flavisolibacter sp. (assembly GCA_013695175.1). Taxonomy (GTDB): domain Bacteria; phylum Bacteroidota; class Bacteroidia; order Chitinophagales; family Chitinophagaceae; genus Flavisolibacter. The sequence goes on from JACDAZ010000269.1 coordinate 1,678, forward strand.
GCTCAAACATTTCGGGTAAATGATTTTTAAAAGCTTCAGCTATCCGTTTTACCTGCCAGATAAAAATGCCTGAATTCCATAAAAAATCTCCACTGGCTAAAAAAGTTTCTGCCAGCTCCCTGTTAGGCTTTTCTGTAAAGGTTTTTACTTTGTTTATTGAAGAGGCTACTTCGGGTGTTTCAAATTGGATATAACCATACCCTGTATTTGGGTGGGTAGGTTTAATTCCAATTGTTACCAAAGCATTTAAATGATTTACAAAAGAAAGCGCTTTGCAGCAAACGTTCAAAAACTTTTCATCATGAATAATCAGGTGATCTGCGGGAGCAACTATTAGTGATGCCTGGGGGTCTTTTTCCAGGAGTTTAAAACTTATATAAGCAATACAAGGGGCTGTATTTTTTCTAAAAGGTTCGCCTAAAATATTTTCATGTGGCAGGTCCGGCAGCTGCTCTTTAACGAGACCTATATAATCGTTTGCGGTAACAACAAATATATTTTCTAATGGCACAAATCCTATAAAGCGCTCAAAAGTTTGTTGAATTAATGTACTGCCTGATCCAAGAATATCTAAAAACTGCTTTGGTAAATTTGTTCTGCTAACAGGCCAAAAACGCGAACCGATTCCACCGGCCATGATTGCTACATAAGTGTGCTTGCTATTTTCTGAAATCACTCTTTTAAATTTAAATTAATCCTTCTTTTATCAAATCATGAAGGTGTACAACGCCAACATATTTTTCTCCGTCAATTACTATTAATTGAGTAATTGAATTTTGACGCATCATATCAAGGGCGGTTACTGCCATTTCAGAAGATCCTATAGTTTTTGGATTCATCGTCATGATATCTTTTGCAACAATTTTCTTTATATCATCCGTTTTTTCAAGCATACGCCTGATATCACCATCTGTTACCACACCTATGAGTTTTTGGGCAGCATTTACAACAGCGGTTACTCCAAGCCTGTTACGGGTAATCTCCATAATCACTTCTTTTACAGACTGATCAGCAGCCACCACTGGCTTTTCGTTTTCCGAGCACAGGTCAGATACCCGGAGGTAAAGTTTTTTACCCAGGGCTCCACCCGGATTTAATTTAGCAAAATCACTTATTTCAAACCCACGTTTTTCCAACAGACAAACGGCAATAGCATCACCCATTGCCAGTTGGGCTGTAGTGCTGGTAGTTGGTGCCAGGTTATTGGGACAAGCCTCCTGACTTACAGTAGTGTTTAAAACAAAATCAGCTTTCTTAGCTAAAAAAGAAGAAATATTTCCCACCATGCCTACCAGGATATTTCCGAAATTTTTAATTAGAGGAACCAGTACTTTTATTTCCGGACTTTCACCGCTTTTGCTAATAATAATAACTACATCACTTTTTTGAATAATACCAAGGTCGCCATGAATGGCGTCGGCGGCATGAAGAAATATAGAAGGGGAACCGGTTGAATTTAAGGTAGCTACTATTTTTTGAGCAATAATGGCACTTTTGCCAATGCCACTTACAACCAGTCGGCCCTGGCAGGCTGCAATAGCCTCCACTGTCTCATCAAAAGTATCATCAAGTTGCGGGATTAAAGAACTAACCGCCTCAGCTTCCAACTCAATAGTTCTAATAGCAGTCCTCTTTATATCAGTTAGGTTGTTCAAGCGGTCAAAATTAGGACTTAAGATGATGTGCAATACCGAATTTGATATCTATTTAACCTTTTTAATTAGCTTTAATCTATTCAGCTTTGTAAATTCGCCAACCTTATTTCTGCTTCAGCTTAAGTTCTCAATACACTAAAAATTATTAGTATAAAAATTTGAAGTTTAGTTGATAGAAGAAGGTTAATAAAGGCTTTTTCAAAAGCAAAATAAATAGAAACATGGCAACAGTAAAATCTAAAGCAACCAAAAAAACAGCTTTAAAGAAAGAAACTAAAAGAACTTCAAACCATATCGATTTACATACCCCGCTTCGGGAACAATTTGGGTTTAAAAAATTTAAGGGCGACCAGGAGGCAATCATTCACTCTATATTAGAGGGCAAAGACACTTTTGTGATTATGCCCACCGGAGGCGGTAAAAGTCTTTGCTACCAGCTGCCGGCTATTATTCAGCCAGGAGTTGCAATCATAGTTAGTCCTCTAATTGCCTTAATGAAAAACCAGGTTGACCTGGTTAGAAGCTATAGCAGTAAAGATGATATTGCACATTTTTTAAATTCTACTTTAACTAAAAAAGAGATTCGGGAAGTTCACGAGGACTTAAAAACCGGCAAGACAAAAATGTTATATGTTGCCCCTGAAACCTTGACCAAACAGGAGAACATGATTTTTTTCGGGGATTTAGAAATATCCTTTTTTGCTGTTGATGAGGCGCATTGTATCTCAGAATGGGGGCATGATTTCCGACCGGAGTACAGGCGTTTGCGTGAAATGATGGACCAGATTAACCCAAACATTCCGGTTGTTGCCCTTACAGCTACGGCAACACCCAAGGTGCAAAGCGACATAGTAAAAAACCTGGGTTTACGTAATCCTGAAATCTATATTTCTTCTTTTAACCGTCCGAATCTGTATTACGAAATACAGCCAAAGATCAAAATAGATGACACGATCAAAAGCATAGCAAAATTTATAGTTCAGAACAAAGGCAAGAGCGGCATCATATATACCCTAAACAGAAAGACAACCGAAGAACTTGCACAAATGCTCATGGCAAATGGTGTAAAAGCCGTTGCTTATCATGCCGGTCTTGATTCAAAGCTTCGAGCTGAAAGACAGGATAAGTTTTTAAATGAGGATGTACAGGTAATTGTGGCCACTATTGCGTTTGGAATGGGGATTGACAAACCGGATATTCGATTTGTAATTCATTATAATATTCCGAAATCTATTGAAAACTATTACCAGGAAACCGGAAGAGGTGGTCGTGATGGATTGGAAGGAAAGTGTATTCTTTATTACTCGCACAAAGATGTGAGTAAACTAGAGCACCTGATGAGGGATAAGCCGCTTAGTGAAAGAGAAGTAGGCGCCCAACTGATCAACGAAACGGTAGCTTATGCTGAAAGTGGCGTTTGCCGCCGCAAGATCCTCATGAGTTATTTTGGAGAAGAGTATGGCGATCAAAACTGTGGCCAGTGCGATAATTGTCGCCATCCTAAAGAAAAAATTGAGGCAAAGGACAATGTAGTTAAAATGCTAAAAACGATTGAGGCATTAGATGAAAGATTTGCTACAGATTATACAGCTCATATTACAACGGGGACATTAACGCCACAAGTAAAAATGTACCGACATGAAGGGCTGGAAGTGTTTGGTATAGGAAAAAATGAACCAGCTCATTATTGGAAGTCGCTTGTAAGGCAAATGATTTTAGAATGTCTGTTAAAAAAAGATATAGAAGAATATGGGGTTTTAAAAATTACAAAAAAGGGATGGGAATTTTTGAAAAAGCCTAAATCATTCACTATTGTAATGAATAACATTTTTGAAGAAGCCAACGCAGATGATGAAGAAGGTTCGGCCGAGGCCGCCGTGGGATTGGCTGCTGATGAAAAGTTATTTGAAATGCTTAAAGACGTTCGCCAGAAGGAGGCTAAAATGAAAAATCTGCCACCTTTTGTTATTTTCCTTGAAAACTCTCTGCAGGAAATGGCTACTATGTATCCTACTACCATAGCTGAACTGGAAAAATGTCAGGGTGTTAGCAAGGGGAAAGCCATAAGATATGGTAAACCTTTTCTTGAAGTAATTGCTGATTATGTAGAAGAAAATAATATTGAAAAGCCTGATGATTTTGTGATGAAGAGCGTGGTTAATAAGAGCGGCAATAAGGTTCATATCATACAGCAGGTAGACAAAAAGATACCCCTGGAAATGATAGCAAAAAATAAAGAATTAAAGCTGGATAAACTGCTGGAAGAAATGGAAACTATTGCAGCCAGTGGTACAAAGTTGAATCTGGATTACGCTATCGATCAAATGCTTGATGAGTATGAGCAGGAGGAAATTATAGAATATTTTAAAAGCTGTGAAACATCCTCACTTGAAATAGCGCAACAGGAACTTAATGACAGTAACTATAACTGGGAGCAATTAAAAATTATGCGCATTAAATTTTTGAGTGTGTATGGTAACTAGGTTAAAAAGTTTCGTAAACTCTTTCTTGTTTTATCGCTTTTAGCTATGAGTTCCTTATTTTTGCTGCCCGATTAAGGTGCGGTAGCTCAGTCGGTAGAGCAAAGGACTGAAAATCCTTGTGTCGCCGGTTCGATCCCGGCCCACACCACGGAAAACAAAACCCTCAAAATTTTTGAGGGTTTTTTAATAGCACTAATCAATTCTCTAGATCAAAGA
>JACDAZ010000383.1 GCA_013695175.1 Flavisolibacter sp.
AAACCTGTTCATTTTTGTCATACCTACATCTGCTTTTGTTTCGCCTGTTGCTTCTCCTTTTGTCCAATGAATAGGTGTAACTATAGAATAAAACTGACCACCGGATTTACCTTCCATGCTTGTTTTACCTGCAATTCCATAAGCAATATATGGTCCGCCACCAGTAAAAAAACGGCTGTAATCACCATTGCCTTTATAAGTTAAATTAAGCGGAACTTCCAAATAAAAAGGAGCTGTTGTTGAATTGTAATAATCAAAAGGAGTTTCACCTGTCTGATGTTGTGATCCTTTACCGGTAAATAATAAACCGGGTTGCAGAAAAAGATTTTCGGAAAACTCCATATCGCCTACAACACCTACATGATAACTTACTATTCTACTGGTGTAATTGATAGCACTTTCAGATGCGGTGATGTTTGCAAGATTTATACCTGTTCGAAACTGGTACTGCGACTGTGCATGAGAAACAATAAACAAAAAGGCAGTAATGAAATAAATTAATTTCATTTTCATAAAGGGACGGTTTTGCTTGTTTTAGACAAATGTTTTGCCAACTTCGGTAGATTGAACAACCTGTTTATAACTTCTTTATAAACAAATTTCAACTAAGAACATTGACTAATTTTTCATAGTATAAAGCATTTTACACATCCACTTTTTATCTAACTACTTATAGTTTAAATCCTATAGTAAAACTCACTACCCTGTGCTTGTTATTATTATTTTGTGAGCTGTTAGTTCCTGATTGTAATTTAGCCAAACCAAGTCCATAGTTCACGCCTAATACAACTGATTTTCCTTCAATACCTGCTGTACCATTTAGTCCGTAATCAAACCGCCTCATGATGCCGTAACCTGCTCCTTCATCCTGTGAAAAAGTTGTGGGATCATCATTGGAAAAATCAATATTTTTTTCTCCACTATATGCTATACCGGCAACCTTACCTTCAATTTTTCTTTTACCGGTAACACCTATAGCACCATATGGGCCGGCACCTGCAAAAAAATTAGTTCCCGTGCCTAGACCTGCTTTAAAAACAAGAGTCACCGGAACTTCAATATAAAACGGATTTACTGTGGCTTTATAATAATTTAATGAATTCGGATCACCGGATTCGATTTTCGAACCCTTACCTGTATATAAAATTCCTGGTTGTAATGTTATATTATTTCCTGCTAATGGTAATTCTGTAATAATACCGGCCTGGAAGCTGGTGAGTGTGTTAGCACGGTTTACCTCACCTCCATCAGTTACTGAAATATTTGCGAGATTTATTCCGGCGCGAATACGTGTTTGAGAATTAGCTTCTGAAATAGTAATAAATAGTGCAACAGCACATAAAAAGAAAAACCTGTTTTTCATAAAAATCCAATTTTGTATCAATCTAATGGCAAATGGTTTGCCAGAATCCGGATACTTAAACCAGTAGCAGGTTTAAAGGTTTAAAAGAATTTTTATTTTTTTAAAGAAATTATTTCATCTTTTTATTCCTGTACAAAAAGTAAACATAAAAAGGTATTCCTGCTGATAATAATACTAATCCCAGTAGTGAATATACTATTGGTGTTTTTCCTGTATTATAATTATAAATATCATTATAAAGAGTAATAACAAAATACAAAGCAGCGAATAACATAAAGATTATGGGTATTGTTGGGTAACCTTTTAACCTGTATGGTCTTGGGGCATCAGGCATTTTTTTACGGAGAATAATAATACCGTAAGCTGCAAATCCATAAAAGATCCAGGTTACAAAAACAAACATATCCATCAGCATATCAAAACTTCCGGTTATTACAAATACAACAGACCATGCTGCCTGCAGCCATAATGATGTATATGGAGTATGATTTCTTTTGTCTTCTTTTGCTGCCCACGAAAAAAAAACCCCATCTTTTGCCATAGCATATGTAACACGTGAACATGGTAAAATATTTCCATTTGCTGCACCGGCTGTTGATATAATTACCATTACAGCAATTAAAGATGCACCTCCGGCACCCATTACTTTTTGTAAAGCATCTGTTGCCACTAATGAAGAATCTTTCATTTCTTCAACAGGCAACATATATAAATAAGCCTGTGTAGTTAGTAAATACATCACAATACAAACTACCAGGCCCCATATTAATCCACGCGGAATATTCTTTTGAGGGTTTTTAATTTCACCACCTGCAAAACCCAGGTTGTTCCATCCGTCATAGGCTGCCAGGGCACCTGATGTGGCAGCAATAAAAGCAGTAAGCAAACCCCATGCAGAGAAATCCATATCAATACTATTTGTAGTAAAGTTTGAAACAGATCCCTTACCGGAAAAAAAGATACCTAAGATTAGAAACAATAAGGCTAATACTTTAATGAGAGTAAATAAAACCTGAATGTTACCACCTGCTTTTACACTTCGGTGGTTGATGGCTGTAACGACAACTATTAATAAAATTGCAAGTGCTTTTACACCAATATTATTAAGAGGATATAAATCTCCAATGAATGGTAAATGAATGATGAAAGATGAAACAGTTGTATCAGAAAATGAAGGCAGATCAATAAAATAGGTACTGTATTGGGCAAAAATGAAAGATATTCCGGCAATGGCTGCTGTATTAATGACAATAAATGAAGCCCATCCAAACATATAAGAAAAGAACCTGCCATACATATACCTGAAGTATGCGTATTGACCTCCGGTTTCCGGCAACATAGCTCCCACTTCAGCATTGATCATAGCGCCAAAAATGGATAAGACTCCGGCCACCACCCATACCAATGATAACAAAAGCGGTGATCCTAATTGTCCCGCCATAGTTGCGGGCTTCATAAATATGCTGCTTCCGATTACTGAACCGGCTACAATAGATATACAGGCCCAAAGGCCTAATTTACGTTGCAGCGTATTGGACATAAACAGTTAGTTCATAAATTCTGCTATCAACCGGTGAAAATGATGTGTTCCCTGTTCTCTTGTTGCTGAATATCGGCCATGGGTATAAAATCTTGATTGTACACCTTTTTGCACCTGTTGTACAATCTCTTCATCCTCCATTTCCACTTTGTCTAAATCACTTCCTGCACCACGGTTGTATTTTTCTTCTTTCCATATATAGGTATAAAAAGAAACTTTTGTTTTATTGATAGCTATTGGCTGTACAATATTTAATGATAATCCCCAGGGATAAAAATTAAACATCATGTTGGGAAAGACCCAGAAATAATATGCTGCTATTCGTTTTCCATAATCAGGTGAAGTTGTTGGAAGATCAAAACAATCTTCATCCTCTTTGGCAATTCCTAATTGCAGATTTGAGTATGGAAATATTTCTGTAGTGTATTCGCTATAATCTATTACAGCATTGAGCCCGGAATGCACAAATGGAATATGAAAACCTTCCAGGTAATTTTCGCAATACAAAGCCCAATGAGCATCAACAAAGTATTCTTTTGAAAGTTGCTGTTGCCATTTAAATTCAGTAAAAGGTATCCAGTGCAAACGCTGATGCATATCCGAAAAAAATAATGCCGGATCCATCATATTATGCAATGATGTAAATAAGAGGTTGCCAAACCGGTAAACAGGCAACTGGTATAAATCATCAGAAGGAGTAGGAAAATTTTCTACCTCTTTAAACTCGGGCATGGATTTAAATTTTCCATCCAGTTGAAAGATCCTGCCATGGTATTTGCACCGCAGGTTTGTTGTTTTGCACGCTTCTGTTATGACCAAATTTCCCCTGTGTGTGCATACATTAGATAAACAATAAAAATCATCTTCAGCATATTTTGTAAGCAACAATGGTTCATCTATAAAGGAAGGAAGCAAAGTGAAAGGGTAACAGTTATGTGACTGCAGGTTTTCTGAGTGTGTTATAAAATGCCAGCTTTTGGCAAATATTCTCTCTTTAGAAACATTAAATATTGCGGGAGAAATATAAAATTCAGTATTTAAAGTTTTTGCTTTACGTATGTCTGCATCAACATAAAAATTTGTCATACCAAATGAAAAGTAAGTTAATCATTATAGATGATTAGCAATGCATCAAAAAAGAATCCCGCAGGTGCGGGATTTAAACAATTTCAGCAATAGCCGGCTCAGCCTGAATTCCATTTGGAATACTTTCCGGACCAGGATACCAAGTTTTTCCCGGAAAGATTAACAGGAATAGATAGGAATTGGATCTTAATCTTAAAAGTAAAATTAAAATTAAATAAATTGATTTTAAATACAATAACCACCTGGTTAAAGAATCAGGAAATGATTATCATGATCAAAACCATCTTTTTTCTTACTGCTTAAAACAAATTTGCTTTTTAGCCACTTGAACATTTTGTACAGCATAATAATTTGTTTTATTGGTTAAGAGAATAAGAAAAGTATTCAGAGGGAGTTGCTCCGGTAAGAGCAAAGATTTAGCCAATATTAGTTAACAAAGGAAACAGCATGTGGTGGTGATTTCAAGATACGGATTAATTCTTAAAAAGTTTTGATTGTTTAAATATTTTATTTAGATGTATATAAATTCTATTTTTTGAACCACAAAGGCTGGATGGCACTAAGATGCACAAAGGGAGATTTTTAAGAACTAAATTTCTTATTACAATGAAACAAGAAGCAACCAGAAACACTATTTACATATGATTTTGAAAATACTGTGCCTGAAATTCTATTTTTTGAACCACAAAGGCTGGAAGGCACTAAGATGCACAAAGGATGATCTTTAAGAACTTATCCCTTATCATATGAAAAACTAAAAACATTATGTACATATGATTTTGAAAATACTGTGCCTGAAATTCTATTTTTTGAACCACAAAGGCTGGAAGGCACTAAGATGCACAAAGGAAGATTTTTAAGGACTTATTCCTTATTACATGAAACTCCAAGAACATTATGAACATATGATTTTCTTTATAACCACAAAGAAATAATTAGCGTAAGGACATGCAAAGTATTAGCGCCATTCGCATTAATTCGTGTAATTCGTGTTTAATAATTCGTGTTTAATAATTCGTGTCATTCGTTTTCCAAAAAAAAGCCCCACCATTCCGATAGCTATCGGAACTGATGAGGCTCTTAACGAACTTAATATTAATTCGTGTAATTCGTGATATTAATAATCCATACCACCCATTCCACCAGGCATACCACCAGACATTCCGGCACCGGCAGATTTAGGCTCTGGTTTGTCGGCAACTACACACTCAGTAGTTAATAACATACCGGCAATAGAAGCTGCATTTTCCAAAGCAATACGGGTAACTTTAGTAGGATCAATAACACCTGCACCAATTAAATTTTCATATTCTTCAGTGCGTGCATTAAATCCATAATCACCTTTTCCATCTTTTACCTTGTTAACCACCACGCTACCTTCGATACCGCAGTTTTCAACAATTTGACGAAGAGGTTCTTCCAATGCACGGCGAACAATCTGTACACCTGTAGCTTCGTCAGAATTTAGTGTTTCCACTGTGCTTAAAGAGTCAATAGCACGTACATAAGCAACGCCGCCTCCAGGTACAATACCTTCTTCAACTGCGGCTCTTGTAGCGTGTAATGCATCATCTACCCTGTCTTTCTTTTCTTTCATTTCTATTTCAGTAGCAGCACCAATATTTAATACAGCCACACCACCGCTTAGCTTAGCTAAACGCTCCTGTAATTTTTCACGATCATAATCAGAAGTAGTGGATTCTATCTGGGATTTAATTTGATTGATCCGACCGGTGATATCTTCTTTTTCACCTTTACCACCAACGAGGGTAGTATTGTCTTTATCAATAACCACTCTTTCGCACTTACCTAAATAAGACAGATCAGCATTTTCTAATTTATATCCCTGCTCTTCAGATATTACGATACCTTTTGTAAGGATAGCAAGATCCTGCAGCATTTCTTTTCTTCTGTCACCAAAGCCTGGCGCTTTTACAGCAGCAACTTTTAATGTACCGCGTAATTTGTTTACAACAAGTGTTGCTAATGCTTCACCTTCCAGGTCTTCAGAAATAATTAATAAAGGAGCACCTTGCTGGGCTACTTTTTCCAGTATGTGAAGAATGTCTTTCATGTTGCTGATCTTTTTGTCATAGATCAGGATGTAAGGATTCTCCAGTTCAGTTTGCATTTTTTCGGAGTTAGTTACAAAGTATGGAGAAATATAACCGCGATCGAATTGCATACCTTCTACTACATCAATACCTGTTTCAATACCTTTAGCTTCTTCAATAGTGATAACACCATCTTTAGAAACTTTTTGCATTGCTTCAGCAATTAATTTTCCAATTTCAGAGTCATTGTTTGCGGAAATGGAAGCAACTTGCTCAATCTTTTGGTTGTCATCGCCAACTTCCTGCGACTGTGAGCGTAAGTTTTCAACAACCACGCGAACAGCTTTATCAATACCGCGTTTTAAATCCATTGGATTTGCACCGGCAGCTACGTTCTTTAATCCTTCGGTAATGATGGATTGTGCCAAAACGGTTGCTGTAGTAGTACCATCACCAGCAATATCAGCTGTTTTAGAAGCCACTTCTTTTACCATTTGAGCACCCATGTTCTCAATAGCGTCTTCTAATTCAATTTCTTTAGCTACGGTAACACCATCTTTAGTAACAGAAGGCGCACCAAATTTTTTCTCTATAACTACATTACGACCTTTTGGTCCTAAGGTTACTTTTACTGCGTTGGCTAAAATATCAACGCCTTTTTTCATCCTATTACGGGCATCAGTTTCGAAAAACAGTTGTTTTGCCATAGTATTAATAATTAATAATTTAAAATGTAAAAATTAAACCCAATCAATGCAATGGCTTTTACATTTTACCATTGCATTCATTTTACTAAGCTTAGTCTTAAACTATAGCCAGGATGTCACTTTCCCTCATGATAAGGAAGTCTTCTCCTTCAATTGCGATTTCGGTACCTGCATACTTACCATATAATACAGTATCTCCTTCTTTTACAGTTACCGGTTCGTCTTTTTTACCAGGTCCTGCGGCGATTACTGTTCCACGTTGAGGTTTTTCTTTTGCTGTATCAGGTATAATGATACCACCGGCAGTTTTTTCTTCAGCTGCATTCGGTTTTACAATCACTCTGTCGTGTAGAGGGGTAACACTTACTTTGTTAGCCATACGTTTATGAATTTTTAGTTTTATGAAAGAATACCCGATGTTTTACCGGGCGTGCAAAGGTAAACGAATAACGTGCCATCGGCTCATAAAATGCTAAAATTGCAGTTTCTGCTTTAAAAGCTGGTAATTCCATCACTCTCCTTACATAAACTGTCTTGTTGCTGTGCCATTTTTTCATTTGGTTAACAATAGAAAAAAACTTTTACTCTTAAATATTTTCTCCCAATTCAGCTATTGGCTTTGTGTTTGTGTTATTTAAGTAGTATTTAAAAATTTAAGATTATGAAGCGATTGATATTTACCATTATACCCCTGGCAGCCGGCTTATTAGTGGCAGCACAAACAGAAGAGGCAGATTCTACCGTTGTTACCCAAACAAGCTCAAGTACAAATGAAGCAAAAGCAGAAAATTTAAAAGTAATTGGGAACAATAGAAATATATTCTATTTCAATGGACAAAAGGCAACACCATCAGGTCATCAGGCAACAGCAGTGGGAGCCGGTTATGCTGCATTAGGGGATAAATCAGAAAAACCATCTAATGAATTTATAAGTCCAGGCGCCCATGGTACTCATGGTGTACCTGTAATTGGAAATAATAGATT
>JACDAZ010000385.1 GCA_013695175.1 Flavisolibacter sp.
TACCTGGTGAATTGTTAAGTGGTGATCCCAAAAAAGTGGATGAATGGAGGCTGGAGCAAGCAGAAAAGAGAACTAAAGAAAAAAGACCTGATTTATTAAAAGATGATAATTAAAGGAATGGTAAAAAAAAGTGCCCCGCCAGGACTGACAGGGCTTCACCCTTAACCATACGAAACCAAGAAATTTATATCAGGATTGAATTATTAGATATTAGATTATGAAATTACATTCTGTAAATACATATTCTAATATCTAATCGTTGAATGTTGTAGAATTATCGGTGAAAACACTTCCTGCGCAGTATAGTTAACTAAAGCTTTACATGTAACATTTGACGGGCTTCTTTTACGGCCTGGTTACATACATTACTTATGACTTCATAGTCTTCATCAAAGTGATTATCTGTTTCGTCTTTGACAGCTTCCACTTCCATGCGATGTAAATTCTGGTAAACAAGATCTAATAAGCCCAGGTAAGAAACAGAACTTTTCATACCATGCGCAATACTCTTTATTTTTTGATTATTGCGAACGGCAATTGCTTCTTTGAGTAATTCCAGCTCTTCCGGCACCTGTACAATAAATTGCCTGATAATCGTATTTTCAAATTCAGTGTCACCACCGGAAAGTTCTTTTAAATACCCAAGATTGATCGTCATGTCTTCTTCTGTTTCTTCATTTAATTGGTTGTTACCATAAGAAGCCAGTATTTCATACAATTCTGCATTTTTGATAGGTTTTGATATATAATCATTCATCCCATAACTAAGGCAGCGTTCTTTTTCGCCGGGCATAGCATGAGCAGTCATAGCAATGACAGGAGTATCAAGTTTTAATTCATTTCTTATAGCAATCGTGGTAGAATAACCATCCATTTCCGGCATTTGAATATCCATTAAAATGAGACTGAATTTTTTATTACGCAATACATCCAAAGCTTCAACTCCGTTATTTACAATAACGCATTTTAAATTCCACTGGTTCATTAAATGTTTAATCAGTTGCTGGTTCATTTGGTTATCTTCTGCAACCAGCAAACGCATGTTTTTGACGAGAGATAAATTTAAAATTTCGTCTTCTTTATGGGCATAAAAATCTAAATAAGGTTTAAATGGCAATACAACCCTGAATTCAGAACCTTTATGTATTTCACTGTTTAATTGAATAGTGCCTCGCTGCAGATCAACCAATTGCTTTACAATAGATAAACCAAGACCCGTACCGCCATACCTGCGTGTTGTCTCTGCTTCTGCCTGTTGAAAGCGGTCAAATACTGCTTTGATTTTTTCTGAAGAAATACCAATACCCGAATCAGTTACAAGAAATTCAATGCGCACTTCATCATCTGTATGATGAAGCTGTTTCACATTCATTTTTACAAATCCTTTTTCTGTAAACTTAATAGCATTACTAAGCAGGTTTATCAAAATTTGTGTCAACCGGACCGAATCTCCTTTTAAAGTATCATAAATATCAGGTTCTATAGTAATAGAAAAATCAAGATTTTTTTCTTTTGCTTTTTCATGAAACATGATTTCCACAGAAGAAACTAATCCATTAAGGCTGAATGGAGCTTCTTCAAAACTCATCATTCCAGCTTCTATTTTAGAAATATCAAGTATATCATTTATGATGGTTAAAAGATTTTCACTGGAAGAATATATATAGTCAATATATTGTTTTTGTTGTGAGTTAAGGTTCGACTTTTTCAATAAATTAGAAAATCCAAGAATAGCATTCATAGGTGTTCTGATCTCGTGGCTCATGTTAGCCAAAAATTGCTCCTTAATGGCAGCCATGTCTTTAACTCTCTTCTCAGAATCATTTAATGCATGGATCATTCTTTGTTGCTGCCTTCCTTTATTTACAATATACAAGAAAGCGAAAACACAGGCTATGCTGGCTAATACGCCAAGTAGAAAACCCATAACATTTGCTCTTTCACCGGTATTTTCAATGGAGCTTACAATATTTTTTAAATTCGTTTGCCTTATTTCATCAATCTGTTTTACAACAAGAATTATACTGTCACGCAAAACCTTTCCCTTTCCTGTATTAATTAAATCTTCACTGGCCTCCCTGCCTTTTGTTTTGTATTCGTTTAAAATTGCAAGATTAAAAGACAATTTTTCCTGAACAATTCTGTTCAGTACCTGAATTTCCCTTTCTATTCTTGAATCAGTAAGCCTTTCGTTCAGGCGACTCATATCATCTTCAATGGCACTGATTTTTTGTTCTGTGGATTGCAGGTATACCTGATTTGAAGTAATGACACCGCTCCGGATGTCACTTTCAATGGTCAAAACATCTGTTTCAAGATCACGTAAGGCATTTTGTATCTCTACTTCATCCAGCAACTGGCGGTTGCTGTTAATAAGGCGATTAATATTTTGATTGGAGTAAACTTGAATAAACCCTATAATAAGGATCCCTGCCAAAAAAAACCACAATGCAAGATATTTCATTACAGGCCGCCACATGTATCTGACTAAAATACGAAATCAACCATAACTAGCTACATCGATTTTCTGTATTTCTTGTAAGTGCGCAGGAAAAAAATTATAGATAAGGTTAAAGCAAGAGCACTTATGGCAACTATTGGAAGACGCTTTTGAGCAAATAATTCCGTTAGCAAGACATATTCAGATATAATCAATACGATTATACTCAGAATCACAGCTATTGTAAATTTTGTTGTCATATCCAAATGGTGAGTATAATGCATTACCGGACCCTTATTTACTTTAAATATGTGTTAGTTATGGTTGCGACCTGACGAATTAATACTCAAGATCCGGAAATGCTTATTCTTTCACAGGTGTTTAAGCAAAAATATAGGAGTAATAATAGAGCTGACAGGCTATTAGGCAAGTTGTAAATAACCTTCGGTGAAACAGGCAATAAATAAGCTGGCTACATTTACAAAAGGTTTAATCTCTTTGTAAGTACTGTACGATAAGTATCTGCAACAGGAATGGTAGACTTTCCAATAGTTATTATCCCTTCCTGTATAAAGTCTATTTTTTTCAGCGAAACAATATAACTACGGTGTACCCTTATAAATTTGGAAGCCGGAAGTTTTTCTTCAATAGATTTTAAAGTGGCGTGCAAAACATGAAATTTTGCAGCCGTATGCACTTTTACATAATCACCCATTGCCTCCATGAACAAAATATCATCTACATTAATTCTCTTTAAAACACCATTATCTTTTACAAATACAAATTCCTGTTCATTCAGCTTCACCTCCTGCTTATCACTTGCCACCGTTTCATTTGCTCTTTCTATAGCTTGCAAAAAACGGGCAGGTGATACAGGTTTCACAAGGTAATCAACAACATTGAGTTCAAAAGCTTCTACTGCATAGTCTTTTTTGGCAGTAGTGAATATAATAAGGGGTTTTTTGTTGCGTAGGTTTTTTATAAGTTCCAAACCTGTCATTCCGGGCATTTCTATATCCAGCAATAACAGGTCAACAGGTTTTTCATTAATCGCATGGTAAGCTTCCATGGCGTCTTCACATTCTTTAACCAGTTCCAGATCTTTCACCTGGCTAACTAACTGCTTCATGGCCATACGGGCCATCTTATTATCATCAACAATCAGGCACTTCATGAGTTAAGGGGTAACTACAAATTTAGGTGTATGAATTTACATTTGAAACAAAGATCATAGCCAGTTTTTGAACAGTAATCAATTTCTTCATAAATTGACCGTTACTAAACAAACTGAATGAAACAATTCTTCTTTTTATTTTTCATCATTTACATCCATCAATCGGTACTGGCACAAGATTACAGCAATCATTTACAACAATCCGCCCGGCTGGAAAAGCTTGCTAAAACTTATCCCCAATTTGTAAAACTGGGTTCTTTAATTAAAACTGCAGGTGGAAAAAATATATGGTTATTAACTATTGGCACAGGACAGGTTAATCAAAAACCAGCCATTGCTGTAGTAGGTGGTGTAGAGGGTAATCATT
Organism: Flavisolibacter sp.; assembly: GCA_013695175.1. GTDB lineage: Bacteria > Bacteroidota > Bacteroidia > Chitinophagales > Chitinophagaceae > Flavisolibacter. The sequence goes on from JACDAZ010000385.1 coordinate 3,982, forward strand.
TATTAGGTACAGAACTGGCTATTGCTTTTGCAGAAAAGCTTTTACAATCATCGGCTTCGGATAGTATACAAACCCTGCTTCGACACACGACTTTCTATGTTTTTCCCAATATGAGCCCCGATGCAACAGAACAATATTTTGCAAAATTAAAATATGAACGACAGGGCAATGCCAGCGATACAGATGATGACAGAGATGGCAGGATGAATGAAGATCCATATGACGACCTGGATGGTAATGGAAAAATAACTATAATGCGTATTGAATCAACCATTGGTGAATACAAATCCCACCCTGATAATGCAAGAGTATTAGTAAAAGCTGATTTGAACAAAGGTGAAAAGGGAATGTACAGAGTATTGACTGAAGGTATCGATAACGATAAAGATGGAAGTTTTAATGAAGACGGTGAGGGAGGTGTTTGGTTCAATAAAAATCTTACCTATAGACATCCCAGCTTTACACCCGGCTCTGGGGAATTTGCAGTGTCCGAACCTGAAGTAAGAGCATTACTGGATACACTACATGGATTATTTAATGTATTTGCTGTAGTGAGTTACAGCAGTAATAATAATTTATCTGCCCCGGTTTCATTTAATTCACAGGCAGCGGCAACACGTATACCCGGTAGTTGGATGGAAGATGATGTAAAAGTGAATGTTATGGTAAGTGATCTTTATAATAAAGTGACAAAGACTAAAGACGCACCAAAATCTACTGCTGCCGGAGGTGATTTTTTATCATGGGCTTATTATCATTATGCCCGTTATAGTTTTAGCACACCGGGCTGGTGGGTTCCAAAATTTGTACCTGATACTTCCAAAAAAGAAAAGCCTTTATCAGTGGATGATGCAACAGCCAATTATATGCTTTGGGTTCAAAAAAAAGGCATTACAAATACTTTTACTGATTGGAAACCCATTTCGCACCCTGATTTTCCCGGGCAAAAAGTAGAAGTAGGTGGATTAGATCCTTTTGTTCTTATCAATCCACCTTACAATATGGTAGATTCTATTGCAATAAAACAAACAGATTTTTTGGTGAAGCTTGCAGCTTTACAACCACAAATAGATATTGCCAATGTGCAAACAGAAAAATTAGGAAATGGTTTAACCAGGATCACCATAGATGTGATGAACAAAGGCGCTTTACCATCTCACAGTAAATTAGGAGAAAGAAGCATCTGGATTAAAAGAGTTAATGTTAAACTGAATACCTCAGGTAATCAATCTGTAATCAGCGGCAGAAAAATTCAATTATTAAATACACTTGATGGTTATAGTTCGCAAAAACTTACCTGGCTTGTAAAAGGTAGTGGCAAGTTATCTATTGAAGCCGGTAGCCCTACTACAGGTTTTAAAACAGTTGATGTAAACCTGTAAACACTTTTTCAACCTACCAAATGAACAATATGAATTTCAATATAAAAATTTTTATCAGTATAGCTTTAGTAATTGCTTTTCAAACATTACATGCACAACAACCGGAGCATATGTTTAAAGCTGCCGGTTCTCCGGTTAATCCAAAAGTACAGGTTAGCTGGAACAAATATTACGATTATAGTGGCATTACCGATATATGTAAAAAAATAGCTGCTGCTCACCCTAACCTGGCAAAACTGCAATCTATAGGTAAATCATTTGAGGGAAAAGATATATGGTGCCTTACTATTACTGATTTTAAAAAAGGAACTGATGATAAAAAACCCGCCATGTATATTGATGGTAATATTCACTCCAATGAAATACAAGGTTCAGAATTTTCACTTTATACAGCATGGTATCTGACAGAAAGTTTTGCTGACACCAAACACATTCAACAACTTCTTGCTGATAAAGCTTTTTATATAGTGCCTACTATAAATCCCGATGCAAGAGATTATTTTTTTAAAAATGCCAATACAGCAAGTTCACCACGCTCCGGAAGAATTCCTGTAGACAATGACAGGGATGGTTTAGTTGACGAAGATGATTATGATGATCTGGATGGAGATGGACATATTACCATGATGCGGCGTAAAAATAAAAACGGACGTTATCGTGTAGATCCTTCTGACAAAAGAAGAATGGTTCAGGTAAACCAGGATGAAGAAGGCGAATATGAATTATTGGGATTAGAAGGAATTGATAATGATGGTGATGGTTTGGTCAATGAAGATGGTGCTCATTTTGAATATGACCCCAATCGTGATTATGGATGGAACTGGCAACCAAATTATATACAGGGAGGCGCTTATAAATATCCATTCTCAATTCCAGAAAACAGGGCTGTTATGGAATTTGTGATGAAGCATCCTAATATAGCTGCAGCACAAAGTTATCACAATGCAGGAGGCATGATATTAAGAGGACCGGGTGCACAGGAAGATATTGGAACTTATAATGCTGAAGATGTGCGTGTATATGATGCTTTGGGTAAAAAAGGAGAAGAGATCATTCCCGGTTACAGGTACCTGGTAGTTTATAAAGATCTTTATTCTGTATTTGGGGGTGAGCTGGATTGGTTTTATGGTGGAAGAGGTATATATACATTCACAAACGAATTATGGACACCTAATTTAATGTATAACAAAGAAGCAACACGAGGTGCAAATGATGCCACAGCATTTGAATTTGACAGGTATCTATTGTTTAAAGATGCTTTTGTAGACTGGAAAGAATACGATCATCCACAATATGGTAAAATAGAAATTGGTGGTTTCAAAAAAAATTTTATGCGCACACATCCCGGTTTTTTATTGGAAAGTGATGCACATCGTAATATGGCTTTCACACTTTAC
>JACDAZ010000386.1 GCA_013695175.1 Flavisolibacter sp.
CAAAACCAGTGATGTTCTTCTGATTTGTTCCCTCATGCTTCTTAGAATAAGATTAAGATTCTTTTTTTACTGCCGGTACATTGCCAGTAGTTTTTTTATCTCCTGCAGGTCTTGATTTTCCAAAAGAGCCTTTAAAGATTTTTCCTTTTTTTGTTTTTTTATCCCCTCTTCCCATAATTTATATTTTTAAGCAAATTTCACTATAATCTTATTAAAAAAGCTTTTCATTTTGTGAAAAGCTCTTTTAATGTTTTTGTGCAGTTAATTAAAGTTTCGCAGAAAGTTCTTTACCGGCTTTAAAACGGGCTACTTTTCTAGCTTTTATCTTGATTACTTCACCTGTTTGAGGATTGCGGCCATTACGTGCAGCACGCTTTGATACTGTAAATGTTCCAAAACCTACTAATGTAACTTTACCACCACCTTTTAAAGTTTTGGTAACAGCTTTAACAAAAGAATCCAGGGCCTGGTTTGCCTGTGTTTTAGTTATGCCAGCATCCTCTGCAATATTAGCAATCAATTCAGCTTTGTTCATGGTATATATATTTTAAAAAATTTAAGGAGCAAATTTAGAAGCTTTTTATTTTCAGCAAAATAATTTTAATCAACAATCCAATATTTCAATCTTTCTGAAATGCACAACTGGTAAGGGTTTGAATTAAACAGCCTTATTTTATTATTATCAAAATGGTTTCTGTAAAGCTGCAAACCCTTATGCAGTAAGGGTTTGCAGCTCTTATATGAAGTAAGCAAATAATTAGAGAATAGTTCTCTTATTAAATATTAGGTCACATATTCTTTTTACACATCTAATGCACAACCTCCATCAAAGTTCTGAAAGCAACGAATTTTCCTCCCCATTTATCAAAAGTTTTTTGTCTTAAAAGTGTTGCACACTCAGAGATATATTTGTTGTAATCATCTAAATTTTCTGCTTCATATTGTATAGCATAAGTGGGCCCTTCTGCTTCATCAATTTCCAATAAATGCAATATTTTATAATTATTAAAATAACCTGTAGCAATTACCTCAGGTATATGAATTTCCTGCATCCACTGAAGCCACTCTTTTGCTATAGATGAATCCACTTTTACAGTAACATTATAAATTATCATTCTTGTGCATTGAGTGATTCTATATCAATTTCAGCAAACACAGGACAATGATCACTATGCTTAACATCAGGAAAAATATCAGCATCTTTTAAATGAGTGTTTAGGTTATCAGTAACACTGATGTAGTCTATTCTCCAGCCTTTATTTGATAATCTTACAGATGGAAATCTTTGACTCCACCAGGTGTAGCGGTGTGGTTCGGGGTGAAATTGCCTGAAAACATCGGTCCATCCATTGCTGTAAAATTGATCCATCCAGGCACGTTCTTCAGGTAAAAAACCTGTTGTTTTTTTATTTCCTTTTGGATCATGAATGTCAATTTCTTTATGTGCTATATTATAATCCCCGCATAAAATAATATTTGGTTTTTCTTTTCGCATTTCCTGCAGGTAATCAAAAAACTCATCGAGCCACTGGTATTTGTAGGTTTGCCTGTGATCACCGGAAGTACCGCTGGGAAAATAAGCATTAATCAATCTTACTTTACCAAAATCAAGTTGCATTACTCTTCCTTCATCATCACTAACAGCATGTCCCGTTCCGCATTTTACATTATCGGGCTTTGTTTTAGTAAATACAGTTACACCACTGTAACCTTTTTTCTGTGCACAAAACCAATGATCTTCATAACCAATTTCTTTTAAAAGCGAAACATCCACATCATTTTGCTGTGCTTTATTTTCCTGCAGGCAAATAACATCGGCAGGGTGTTCTTTTAACCATTCAATTAGTCCTTTCTTAATAGCTGCTCTAATGCCATTTACATTATAGCTAATGATCTTCATAAGGGGCAAGTTAAAATCTTATTGAATAATATTTACCGATAAAATGGAATAATTATTAACTGGTGGTGTGGTAGGAGTTTTAATTATTTTTAGGGAATAATATGTCAGACAAGAATCCAATCATTAAGCCAAAGGAACATGTGTACCTGGAAGGTCCAAAGAGCAGGACTTCTGAATTGAAATTTGCATGGAATGTTTTCAGGGAATATCTAACTGCTTTTCGCTGCCTGCATTTTGTAGGTCCATGTATTACTGTATTTGGTTCAGCACGTTTTAAAGAAGATCATATTTTTTATAATGATGCCCGGGAATTTGGTAAACGGATTGCAGCGCTGGGTTTTACAACAATGACAGGTGGCGGACCCGGTATTATGGAAGCAGCTAACAGAGGTGCTTTTGAAAATGGGGGCATGTCTATTGGTTGTAATATTCGCTTACCCTTTGAACAGTCACATAATCCCTACATGCATCAGTGGGTAACATTTAAATATTTTTTCACCAGGAAAACTATTTTACTGAAATATTCATATGCTTTCATTATTATGCCCGGTGGTTTTGGAACCATGGATGAACTGTTTGAAACGCTTACTTTAATTCAAACGAAAACCATAACTAATTTTCCCATTGTACTATTTGGTAAAGAATTTTATGAGCCGTTAATGAATGCAATGCATTACATGGCAGAAAAGAGTACCATTTCCGAAGAAGATTTAAAACTGGTACTTCTTACCGACGATATTGACGAAGCTATAGCGCATATTAGAAA
>JACDAZ010000099.1 GCA_013695175.1 Flavisolibacter sp.
GTGAAGGAAAAGCATTTTACTCAATGGAAGAAGTGCTCATTGCATATAACGAAATGCAACTTGACCTTCATGCTCACATCAAAGTAAAGACGCTTGTACGAAATGATAAAGGTGAATTATATCAAAAATTAATTGAAAGAGGAATTGTAAAAACAGTAAAATCTGCAAGAAAGCTTGTCGATAAAAAAGAAGCTGTTATTTGGGATATCCTTGAAAATATTTTAAAAGGTCACCCGGTTTTATTAAACCGTGCACCAACGCTTCACCGCTTGTCTATACAAGCTTTCCAGCCAAAGCTGGTTGAAGGTAAAGCCATTCAATTGCACCCTCTTGTTACCACAGCATTTAACGCTGACTTTGATGGTGACCAGATGGCGGTACACGTTCCATTAAGCCATGCTGCAATTCTGGAAGCGCAAATATTAATGCTTGCATCTCATAACATTTTAAATCCTCAGAATGGTACTCCAATTACTCTTCCATCTCAGGACATGGTGTTAGGTTTATATTATATCTCTAAGGGTAAAAAATCCACCGAAGCTGAAAAAGTTAAGGGTGAGGGTAAAGCATTCTATTCTTCAGAAGAAGTAATCATTGCTTATAATGAAAAACAGGTTGACATGCATGCATGGATCAAAGTAAAAGAGAATATCAGAGAGGGCAATGAGATCGTAAATAAGTTAATTGAAACAACAGTTGGTCGTGTTATTTTTAACCAGTTTGTTCCTAAAGAAATGGGTTATGTAAATGCATTATTAACAAAGAAGAACTTAAGAGAGATTATTGGTGACATCATAACCTTTAGTAATATTCCTAAAACAGCAAAATTCCTGGATGATATTAAAACTTTAGGATTCCGCACTGCTTTCCAGGGTGGTTTATCCTTCAGCATTAATGATCTAATCATTCCGGAGATAAAAACGCAATTGCTTGAAAATGCAAAAGGTGAAGTAGATGAAGTGTGGGATAACTATAACATGGGTTTGATTACAAACAATGAGCGTTATAACCAGATTGTTGACATTTGGTCACGTGTAGATACCCGTTTAACGGAAACACTTATTCGTGAATTAGCTGAAGATAAACAAGGGTTTAACTCAGTGTTTATGATGCTTGACTCAGGTGCCCGTGGTTCCAAACAACAGATCAAACAGCTGGCAGGTATAAGAGGTTTAATGGCAAAGCCAAGAAAATCAGGTTCTACCGGTTCTGAAATTATTGAAAATCCAATTCTATCTAACTTTAAAGGTGGGCTGAATGTATTGGACTACTTTATTTCTACACACGGTGCCCGTAAAGGTTTGGCAGATACTGCCTTAAAAACAGCTGATGCCGGTTATCTTACCCGTCGTTTAGTTGATGTTTCACAGGATGTTGTTATAACAGAAGAAGATTGTGGCACATTAAGAGGAATTGCTACTTCTGCATTAAAAGATAATGAAGATGTAATTGAACCATTGTCAGACAGGATAGAAGGCCGTACATCTGTACATAATGTTTTTGATCCTATAACAGATGAATTAATTATATCTGCAGGTGAGGAAATAACAGCAGGAATTGCAGCTGCTATTGAAGACAAAGCGATAGAAACAGTTGAAATACGTTCTGTATTAACGTGTGAAGCAAAACGTGGTACATGCGTTAAATGTTATGGTAAAAACCTGGCAACAGGTTACATGGCACAGAGAGGAGATGCAGTAGGTATTATTGCAGCTCAGTCGATTGGTGAACCTGGTACGCAGCTTACACTTCGTACCTTCCACGTGGGTGGTGTTGCCGGCTCTGCTTCAGTTGAATCTACACTTCCGGCTAAGTTTGATGGTACTATACAGTTCGATGGTGTTCGTTCAGTATCTACAACAAATAATGAAGGCAATAAAGCTCAGGTTGTAATTGGTCGTACCGGTGAAGTAAGAATTGTTGATGAAAAGAATGACAGGCTTTTAATTACCAACAACGTTCCTTATGGTGCAACATTAAATGTAAAAGATGGACAAAAAGTAAGTAAGGGTGATGTGATTTGCACGTGGGATCCATTTAATAATGTAATAATTGCAGAAGTAAATGGTACGTTGAAATTTGAAAATGTTATTGAAGGTATTACATTCCGCGAAGAGGCAGATGAACAAACAGGTCACCGCGAGAAAGTGGTAATAGAGACAAGAGATAAAACTAAAATTCCATCTATTATTGTAGAAGGTAAAGAGCGTAAATCTTATAACTTACCAACAGGTTCACACATTATTCCTGAGGATGATGAGGAAGTGAGAGCAGGACAGGTGCTTGTAAAAATTCCTCGTGTACTTGGTAAATTAAGAGATATTACCGGTGGTTTACCACGTGTAACTGAATTGTTCGAAGCACGTAATCCAAGTAACCCGGCTATTGTTTCTGAAATAGATGGTGTAGTAAGCATGGGTGCAGTAAAGCGTGGTAACAGGGAAATAATTATTGAAGCAAAAGATGGTGTTACCCGTAAATACCTGGTGCCGTTAACCAGGCAAATTTTGGCACAGGATGGTGACTTTGTAAAGGCCGGATCTCCTTTATCTGATGGACAAATTGCTCCACAGGACATTCTTTCTATTCAGGGGCCGTTTGCAGTACAGCAATATGTAGTTAATGAAATACAGGAAGTATATCGTTTACAGGGTGTACGTATAAATGATAAACATATTGAAGTCATTGTTCGTCAGATGATGCGTAAAGTATCAATTGTAGATCCGGGTGATACAAAATTCCTTGAAGAGGATTTGGTTGATAAATTTGAATTCCTTGAAGAAAACGACTTCATCTACGATAAAAAAGTAGTAACAGAGTCAGGTGAATCAACAAAAATGCGTCCTGGTCAAATTGTAAGCCTTCGGGAATTGCGAGAAGAGAATTCTATTCTGCGCCGTAGTGATAAAAAGTTGATTGAATTCAGGGATGCTAAACCGGCTACATCAGCACCAACCTTGTTGGGTATTACAAAAGCATCTTTGGGTGTAACAAGCTGGATCTCTGCTGCCTCCTTCCAGGAAACAACTAAAGTATTATCATCTGCCGCTATTCAGGGAAAAACAGACGATATGCTGGGTCTGAAAGAGAATGTTATCACAGGACACCTGATACCTGCGGGTACCGGTTTACGTGAATTTGAAAATATGATTGTAGGTAGTAAGGAAGAATATGAATTACTTCAATCAACACGTGAAGCAATGACATTTGATGATGATGAATAAAAATTTAAAACTTTAAATAAAAAGGAGTAAGAAATGTCTTACTCCTTTTTTTATTATCTATTTTATTCTTACTGTTGAATTTCCTTATTTCTTTTTCCTAAATTCCTGATAACTCTTTTGTAAATATCTTCTTGTTGCTTTTTACCCTGTGCTATAAAATAAGGTTTAAGATATTCAATAACCAATGCAGATATAGCGCATGAAATTGCTAATGTTACTGCCATATTTATTTCAACTGAGAATATCCAGTGTAGAATAATTAATATAAGAATACCCATAAAAATTGCTGCAATCAGCAGCATGAAGAATTTCTTCATACTTCTTAATTTATATCATGATTAATGTAAATGTAAAAATAAAATATTTACTACACATCACGGTTTCTTCTACCGGTAACAGCTGCCCAAATAAATAAAGCTAAAACTGCACCCCCGGTTGCTACTAATATACTATACAAGTTAAAACCATCAACTGATCCCCATCCAAGTTGAGTTGCTATCCAGCCACCCAGTACAGCTCCTATTATACCTATAAACATAGTAATTAAACAACCCTGTGGATCTCGTCCCGGTCTGATTGCTTTGGCAAGTGCGCCGGCAACTAATCCTAATATTATCCATGAAAGAATACCCATAATATAAATTTTTACTTAAAATCTTTGCAAAACGTGTACCTGCTGTTAACTGTTTGAAAAATTTGCAATACCAAACCACAAACAGCCCAATTTTCCCCGTTAATTTGCAGAATCACGTTGCAGTTATAAACCTAATCACTTTTTCATTAAATAACTGCATTTAAAAATTCTCATTACATGAAAAATGGACTTCTGATTTTCAACATTGTTTTACTTGCTTTAATAGGAGTTTTATTCTTTTTGCATTTTTCAGGCAACAAAACCAAAGTAAAAAGTGAAACCTCTGTAACTGGCAAAAATGTAGAGGCTCAGGATTTTAAAATTGCCTATTTCGAGATGGATTCTCTTGAAAGTTCTTTTGAACTGGTTAAAGAAGTTAAAAATGAATTGGGGAAAAAAGAAGAGGCAATAAATAATGAACTTTCCCGCATGGAAAAAAATTATAGAAATAAAGTAACAACTTATCAGCAGCAAGGTGCTACTATGACGCAGGTGCAATCTGAAAATGCGCAGCGCGATGTAATGCAAATGCAACAGAATATGCAAAGTCGTAAGCAAGCTTTGGATAATGAATACCAGGAGTTTTATATGAGAAAAATGAAGCAGGTAAAAACAGAGATTGAAAATTTCCTTCAAAAATATAATAGTGGCAAAGGATATTCCTACATTTTTGCTTATGAACCGGGATTATTTTATTATAGAGATACAGCTTATAATATTACTAATGATGTGATAAGAGGCTTAAATGATGAGCTCACAAAAAAGAAATAATAACGATCCCGCAAAAGCGGGATTTTTTATAATTAATACATGATCATCATTTAATTCTAATTAATTTACTTTGCATTGTTTTGTTAAAAGCAGAAAATACAGATGCAAAATTTCCAGGATCTTTTTAAACAATTTCAATTAATAAGGATTGGTGTAATAGGAGATGTAATGCTGGATACTTACATGTGGGGATCAGTTGAGAGAATTTCACCTGAGGCCCCTGTTCCTGTTGTTTCACTTCAAAAAAAAGAATATAGAATAGGAGGTGCCGGAAACGTTGCTTTGAATGTGCAATCTCTTGCAGCAAAAGCATTTGTTTTATCAGTTACCGGAAATGATGAAGATGCAAATAAATTAGATAGCTTGTTTGATGTTTTCAAAATAAACAATAGTTATAGTTTAAAGAGTAAGAATCGTATTACTACAAGCAAAACCAGGGTAATCAGCCGCAACCAGCATATGTTGCGCTTAGATGCAGAAATTACCAATGATCTTGATAAAGCTGATGAGAAAGCATTAATTGAATCTGTTGAAAAGTTTATAGAAAAAGAGAAACCGCATATAGTCATTCTACAAGACTATAATAAGGGAGTGCTTACGGAAAATATTATAAAATATGTAATTGGTAAATGTACTAAAGCAGGCATTTTAACAGCTGTAGATCCTAAAAGGAAAAACTTTTTTGAGTATAAAAATGTAGACTTATTTAAACCAAATTTAAAAGAGGTAAAAGAAGCATTAAACCTGCTTTTTACAGACGTACAGGTAAGTTTACTAAAAAATATTCATGATGAATTAACTCATTTGCTGCACCACAAAATTTCTTTTATTACATTATCCGATAAAGGAGTGTTTTATAAAAATAATGGACAACAAATGATTATTCCATCCCATCTTCGCAACATATCAGATGTTTCTGGTGCCGGTGATACGGTTATTGCTGTAGCCGCCTTAGTGTAAGCTGCTACAAAGAATGTTCACCTTATGGCAGAAATGGCAAATATAGCCGGAGGTTTGGTTTGTGAAGAAGTAGGTACTGTTGCAATTGACAAATTTAAACTTATGCATGAGTGCGAGCTTCTTCTTACGTAATGCTTTTTATGAAAATTTTCTTTAGGGTTAAATGAATATATGGATTATACAATTGTAATACATGGTGGTGCGGGAACTATATTAAAACAGGATATGACTCCTGAGTTAGAATTGGATTATAAATCCGGATTAGATGATGCACTGGAAAAAGCAGGAAAAATTTTGGAAAACAATGGTTCTGCAATTGATGCAGTTAAAATGGCAAATATTGTATTGGAAAACAATATACTTTTCAATGCAGGAAGAGGATCTGTTTTCTCAAGTAATGGGCATCATGAAATGGATGCCGCTATCATGGATGGGAAAGATTTAAGTGCGGGTGCTGTTACCTGTATTCATGGAATTAAAAATCCTATAGAACTGTCTTATAAAATAATGGTTAATAAACAACATGTTTTTTTAAGTGGTAAAGGTGCATTGGAATTTGCTGCTAATGAAGGGCTGGAGCTAGAAGACGATCAATATTTTTTTTCTGAATTCCGGTATAAACAATGGAAAGCCATAAGCGATACCGATGTTTATCTTATAGATCATAGCTCTGTAAATAAGGAAGAGAGTGAAAAAAAATTTGGAACTGTTGGTGCGGTTGCAGTGGATAAACATGGAAATATTGCTGCTGCTACCAGTACTGGTGGTATGACAAATAAAAAGTTTGGCCGCATAGGCGATACACCCATTATAGGTGCCGGTACCTATGCAAATAATGCTACTTGCGCTATTAGTTGTACCGGTCATGGAGAAATTTTCATGCGTGCGGTTGCAGCATACGATGTAAGTTGTTTAATGGAATACAAAGGGCTTTCACTACAAGATGCCATGCATAAAGTTGTACATGAAAAACTTATTGCACTCAATGGTGAGGGTGGTATGATTGGCGTGGATGCTAAAGGTAATTATGCCATGTTGTTTAATAGTGAAGGTATGTATCGCGGAATAAAAAATAATAAAGGTTATAAAGAAATCAGCATTTATAAGTAATGGAAAGTTTAGATAAATATGCAGTTGTTGTAGCGGGCGGTACAGGTGCAAGGATGGGTAATGCAATTCCAAAACAATTTTTATTACTTCAGGAAAAACCAATTTTATATTATACAATAAATACTTTTTTAAATTCTTATGCCGATCTGAAAATAATTTTGGTTTTGCCTGAAGCTTTTATTGATATGGGCAAAGAAGTTATTGATGCTTTTTTTGATTATTCCAGGATCCAGATCACTACAGGTGGTGAAACCCGTTTTCACTCAGTACAAAATGGGCTAAAACTTGTTGAGGGAGATTCAATAGTTTTTGTTCACGATGCAGTAAGATGCTTTGTTTCAGTAGAACTTATACATAGGTGTTATGAAAATGCATTGAATGTTGGCAGTGCTGTACCTGTAGTATATGGTAAAGACAGTTTTCGCTTATTACATGAAGAAGCTAATGATAATACAGCTTTAGACAGAACAAAAGTGGTGTTAGTTCAAACTCCCCAAACATTTCACAGTAAAATATTATTGCCGGCATTTGAAATTGATTATAAAGAAAGATTTACTGACGAAGCAACAGTAGTGGAAGCATTTGGCCTGAAAATACATCTTGTAGAAGGGGAGGATACAAACATCAAAATAACAAGCCCAGTAGATATGTTACTTGCAGAACAATTGCTAACTCAAAGAAAGACCTTTTCAAATTCACTTTAATAATAATCATCTGTTTATTCTGTCAACAACCTTTTTTATAATTTTTACTGGCAATGGCAAATCATTCCAATGGTAAAAACAATATGGTTGATTTGTGGCACCGAATCCCTGGTAGAAATAAGCAATCCCAGGTATATCAGACCCTTCAAAATCAAAGATCATATTGTTACCCGCATATTCTTTTATCATTGATCCAACAAAAAATGGTTAGCTTCTTTTTTTCTTCCTTCAGTGGTTGTAGATGATAAAAGAAGATACATTCTTTTAGAATCTTTTACACAGAGGTTTGCTGCCAGTATATTGCCCTGTTCATCTATGGCTTCCCTGATGATTAATTTATCTTCTTTCAATAAGATATTACATAAATGTTTTAGTTGCCGGTAATCTTTTTTTGTAATATGTTTTATTCTTGAAGCATATAAATCTGAATATAATTCAATTGCATTTTCAATATCATCAGATGAAGAAAGCTGTAAATTTTGCTTACCGGATTGGTTTAAATTTCTTTTTAGATCATTGCTGTAGTGAGATGATAAATTCTCATAGTTATGGGAAAGGTTTAAAATAAAATTTTGCCTAACATGAAACTTCCCTGCATCATTATTAAAATTAAAAGGATGATCACCAAATTTTATTTTATCAATGACTACATCTAAAGCCTGATGAAGAAAATTTTTAAATCTTTCTTCTTTAAATACCAATCCCAGTTGTTGAATAAAGGGAGGTTGATATAGGTATTGTATTCCAAATTTTTTCCGCCAGGGTAAAGGCATGACAGCCTCATAATCGTTAATCACTACAGCATCCCAGGTTCCACATATATAATCTAAATAAGCTGATGAGGCATAGATTAATCCATTAGGAGCATCTTCAATACATTGATCCCATTTTAATTTATCAATCTCCTGATTTTGAAGATATAAAACAGTGTCTTTCATTAAAAAAACAAATAACGATTGACTCGTTTATACATATGGTTTATATTAATGTCGAATGACATTGTTTGAAAAAATTTGTTTTTCGTATAGATTGATTTTACATAATCGCTGTACACAGGGCTATAAAATATGGGGAAATAAAAATTAACTAATCCGTTCATTAATGGAATGTGTAAACCGGCATCAAAAATGATTTTATCCATTTCTGCTTCAGGTTTCCAGGTATCGGCATAAGTGCCTATATCAGCAAATACATGAAGTGGTATTTTAATGGGTAGCAGTGCAAGCGGATTTATTTTGGAAGGTACTGAACTATTGAAATTCAATGCCATCAACCAGTTATTCGTTTTGCCAATTTTATTGGAAAGTAGGTCTGTTCTTATTTTAAAACCTCCATCACGAATTACAATTTGACGGCTAGCTAAACCTTCAAATTTATTCCTGCCAATAAAATAATTGCTGTACGTATAATCTTCCTCGCCTTTAGCACCTGTCATGTTTAAATAAAAACGGTCAATGTATAAACCATAAGGAGTATTATCAAATTCTCTTTCAATAAACTTACCGGCAAACATCCTCACGTTTAACCCACCATCGGCATAGTTAAAAAAGTAGTTTCCTTCAAAACTAAATCTAAAGAAATAAGATGAAGCCTGTGCATTTATAATGGCTGAATAAGGATACAATACCCTTTTGTTTTCAAAATTGAATTGAAGCTGGTGGATTGTAAAATTCACAGGTGAAGTAGTAATTACATCAATTATTGTAGTATCTATTGGTGTAATAACAGAATCAAATGCAAAACGAAAAGCCTGCTCATTTATAAAAAATGATTTCCATTGCAGTGCCATTTTCTTAGTACTCAACGGATCTTTTTCCTTGCGTACCAGCTCGATACCCGGAACTAATTTTGAAAAAGATGCAGTATGCCTGGTCCCTTGATTGTTTGTATACTCATTCATTGAAAACCTGGACCCACTGATAAAAAATTCTGCTTTTTCAAAAGTCCTGGATGGTATGATTGAATATCCAATCCTGGCAATGGCATTGAGTTGTTTGGACCCGGTTGCATATAATGGAACTGCAACAAACTTGAATGGATTTAGTGGTATTTTATAGTTTGAAATTAATCCACCAATCATAAACTGGTCATAAACATTATAGCCAACAGCAGGCGAAATTACCAGTGCTTTAGATGTTGGATTTAAACGATATTCTTGAATTGATTTTGGTTTTAAGGGGGTAATAATTTTAAAACCTGATAATTTTTGATTAGGCAGCGGTCCCGATTTATATAGGTTATTAAAAATTTCATCTGCTTTACCTGCTAAAGCAGGTGCAAAAGCATTTTTAAAATCTACCGGTTTAGGATGCTTAAATTTCCATTGTTCAAAATAATTTTTCATCAAGCGACGAAAACTTTCTTCGCCCACTTCATTTTCAATTAATTGAAACCACCTGGCTGATTTATGATACGTTATTAAGCCGTAATTGATCCAGCTATATTTTTCGGCCGGTAAATTAATTGGTTGATCTTTTTTATGATTAGCATAATGTAAAAAAAGCATCTCCTCATCCTGTGGCTGATCACCATACTTCTCCTGCATGTATTTTTTCTCATAAAAGCTGTTGATGCCTTCGTCCATCCAGGTATGTTGTCTTTCATTATTTGCTAATATTCCCTGGAACCAATTATGTCCTACTTCATGTGCAATGATATTATCCAGCGTTTTATCAGATAATACAGAACCAATTACAGTTATGGTTGGATATTCCATTCCTCCACCTAAAGCTTGAACACCCTGAACTACAGATACAGTTTCATATGGATATTCACCTACATGAGATGAATAAAAACGAACCGCATCTTTTGTATAATTTAAGCTATGGTTCTTCCATAAACTTTGCTCAGCGGGAGTATAATAAGTGGATACGGAAATAATTTTACCACCAGGTAATTGGCAGGTGTCCTGTTCTACCAAAAAATCTTTATTGGCAAACCATGCAAAATCATGAACCTGTTGCTGTGTAAAACGTAATGTTTTCATTTCCGTTTCAGTGGGTGCCGGCTTTACAGTTGTAGAAGTTGATTTGACTTTTGATGCCGGTTTTTTAATATTAGATATTTTCTTTTTTTCAGGAACCACATTTGATCTTGTTTTAAGCCATTGCTGTTCGTCCTCATTATGTAATACTCCTGTTGATGCAACTACAAAATTTTGGGGAACAGTAATCCGTACATCATAATCTCCAAATGAATTGTAAAACTCCCCCTGGTCAAGATAGGGCATAGGGTGCCATCCATCAATATCATATACAGCAGGTTTTGGATACCATTGTGTTATATTAAAATAATTTGCAGAATACCCGCTACGTGAAAAAATATAAGGAAGCTTTACATGGAAAGGAGTTGTAATAGTTGCTTTTGCCCCGGGAAGTAAAGGTGCAGGAAGTAATATTTTTATAATATCAAGGTGTTGCGGATGATCTTCTATTCTTGCCGAAATACCGTCAATTTTAAAATCCATCCTGTTTATATAACCCTTCTCTTCTTTGTTTGAAAAATAAAATTTTGTATTACCGTTTTTCAATTGTTGATCTGTAAAAGCAGTTTGATCATTTTTATAAGCATTCATCCAAACATGAAACCAAATGAAATGTAAGGTGTCAGGTGAATTATTAGTATAAATTATTTTTTCAAAACCATCGAGGGTTTTTTCTTTCTCATTCAACTTCACTTCAATTGTAAAATCGGCCTGTTGTTGCCAATATTGAGCATGAAGGTTGAATAAGCAACAAAAAATTAATCCAATAAAAAGCAGTAGTTTTTTCACTTTTTAATTTTATAAGCTTCCTTGTTTTTTCAAAAGGTCAAAATAGGTATCAAGTGGCACTTCAAGTTCTCTTTCTAAAATTTTTTGCAAATCTTCCGGATAAGGATGTTTGAATTTCCATTCATTAAAATAAGCCTTCATAGCATTATCAAGCTTTTCTTTTCCAAAATTTGCTTCAATTATATACATCCAGATAGAAGCTTTCAGGTATTGAACCATTCCATATTCTTCTTTATTTGTAAAAGCTGCTGAATGTGTATCAATTGGTTTGTCCATTGGAATTTTATTCAGCACATCATAAATGATAGATAAAAAATCATCAACCGGCCTTGCTTTTAATTCAGCAGGTAATGCATTTCCAAAAACACTATTAGACCTGTATTTTTCTGCCTCATATCGAAACTGGTAATATGTATTCAATCCTTCATCCATCCATGCATGTGTCCGTTCGTTAGATGCAATCATGCCATAAAACCAGTTATGACCCACTTCATGTGTTATTACTGCATCAAGATATTCAGCATCAGCAGTGGGACTTGTTATTAATGTGATCATTGGATATTCCATGCCGCCGGACATATCATTAGAAGGTCCCTCAACAGCAGCTACAACAGGATATTCATATTCACCCAGGTAAGAAGAGTAGGAGCGAACCGCTGTTTTTAAAAAATCAATGCTTTTAGCCCAATGTTTATTTCCTTTTGGATGATGATAAGCAAAAGCGTCAATTATTTTGCCGGATGGTAATGCCAAAGTATCATATTTTATTATAAAATCTTTGCTGGCAAACCATGCAAAATCATGAATCTTATCGCCCTTAAATTGCAAATTCTTGTCACCGGATAACGTAGTTTTATATGTGGTTAGAGTAGTTTTTGATTTAGAATCAACGTTAGCTTTTCCAACGCTTTTGTATTGTTTCAATTCATCCGGGTTCTGTAAAACACCGGTAGCTCCCACTATATAAGTAGAAGGAAGCGAAATGGTCACGTCAAAACTTCCAAATTCACTATAATACTCTCCCTGGTCAAGGTAGGGCATAGGATGCCAGCCTTTTCTGTCATAAACAGCAGGTTTTGGATACCATTGTGCTGCTACATACAATTGTTCACTATAACCGGAACGTGAATTATACGCCGGCAGCTGAACGAAGAAAGGTGTTGTAATATTTATTTTTTCTTTTGGCTTAAGAGGTGCGGCTAATAAAAGTTTTACAATATCAATATGTTCAGGGTGTGGTTCAAGTAAAACTTTTTTTCCGTTCACATTAAATGAAAGGCTGTCTATAAAACCCCTGTTCTTTGGGTTTTTTAATCTTTTTCTACCATCGGCATCGTTTAATAGCTGTTTGGCAAAAGCAGTATTTTCATTTTTATACCCATTAGGCCACAAATGAAACCAAATAAAATTTAATGTATCCGGTGAATTATTTATATAATCCAGTGCAAGTTGACCTTTAAGTGAATGTTGTTTATCATCTAGAGAAACCTTGATTGTATAATTAACTTCCTGTTGCCAATAATTGTTTTGAGCAAATAGG